>DASROV010000353.1:0-10284 GCA_035646755.1 Trueperaceae bacterium
GTCGTAGTTGAGCAGCGCCTCGCCCATGCCCATGAGCACGACATTGCGGATCGACCGCGGCGCGATTCTCTCGGCGCGGGCGACCGCCAGCAGCTGACCGACGATCTCGCCCGCGGTGAGGTTGCGGCCGAAGCCGAGCGCGCCGGTCGCGCAGAACGCGCACGCGGCCGGGCAGCCGACCATCGACGACACGCAGATCGTGCGCCGGCCGGCGTATGGCATGTACACCGCCTCGGTACGCGCGCCGTCGGGCAGCGTGAAGAGGTAACGAACCGAGCCGTCGCGCGACGGGTGCCGCTCCGCGGCGTCGAACGGGTCGATGCGGTACGCGACGTCCAGCTCATCCCGCCAAGCCGCGGGGAGGTTGGTCATCTCCCCGAAGTCGCCTGAGCCTCTGACATAGAGCCATTCCGCAAGCTGCTCGCGGCGGTAGTCGGGTTGCCCGTCCGCCACTGGCAGCTGCTTGAGGTCGAGGTCGTAGAGCGAAGGAATCTTCTTCATGGTGCTGGGCTATCATGCCCTTGATCAGATGATAAGCGGTGTTCGCAAGCGTAAGGTGAAGGTAATCGGCATGGTCCTCGCCGGCGGCAAGGGCTCACGCCTTCACCCCCTCACCTGGAAGCGGACCAAGCCGGCGGTGCCCTTCGGCAGCAAGTACCGCATCATCGACTTCGCACTCAACAACATGATCAACTCCGGCGTATACGGCATCTACGTCCTTACTCAGTTCAAGGCGCAGTCGTTGACCGAGCACATCCAACGCAACTGGCGTTTCGGCGCCTTCCTCAGCGATCACTTCATCACCTTGGCGCCGGCGCAGATGTACCTCTACGAGGAGCTCGGCGCCGAGTGGTACCGCGGCACGGCCGACGCGATCTACCAGAACCTCCACCTCATCGACAACCACGGCCCCGACCTCGTCGCGATCTTCAGCGGCGACCACATCTACAAGATGGACATCAGCCACATGGTCGACTACCACCTCGAGAACGAGGCCGACGTCACCATCGCCTCGTACCCGACGCCGCTCGAAGACGGCAAGCGCTTCGGGGTGCTGCAGGTCGACTCCGATTGGCGCATAAGCGAGTTCCTGGAGAAGCCGGAGGACCCCAAGGGCATCCCCGGCCGCCCCGACTTCTGCTTGGCAAGCATGGGCAACTACATCTTCAGCGCCGACAAGCTTGTCGACCTGCTCACCGACGACGCCGGTCGCCAGACTTCCGATCACGACTTCGGCAAGGACGTGCTTCCTCGCGCCCTGCAGGAGGGCAAACGCCTGTTCGCCTACGACTTCGCGCGCAACCCCATCCCCGGCCAAGAGGGCCCCAACACGTACTGGCGCGATGTCGGCACGCTCGACAGCTTCTGGGCCGCGAACATGGACCTCGTGGCGGTGAAGCCGGAGTTCGACCTCTACAACGAGGAGTGGCCGCTGAGGACCTCTGCCGAGTACTCGCCGCCGGCGAAGTTCGTACACGAGGAGGAGAGCCGGCGGGGCCAGGCGCTCAACTCGCTGATCGCCGGCGGCGTGATCATCTCGGGATCGACGTTGCGAAACTCGGTGGCGTTCAGGCGCGTAAGGGTCAACTCCTACGCCACCGTCGAGAACTCGGTGCTGTTCGACAACGTCACCATCGGCCGGCACTGCGTGGTGCGCAACACGATAATCGACAAGAACATCGACGTACCGCCACATACCAGCATCGGCGTCGACCCGGCGGAGGACCGCGCCCGCGGTCTCACCATCATGCCGAGCGGGATCGTGACGATCCCCAAGAGTTTCAAGTTCGATTAGTGCCGCGGCCCGGCGTCACCGACGGCTCCTGAACCGAAGCTGAATGTAAGCTTAAGCGCGGACGCCGCTGCCTTACAGTAGGGGCTCATAGCAGGGTGATAGCCTTGAGCCCATTAACGTCCGCGCCCCGCGCTAGATGCAGCGCCGCTGGACGCTGGAGGCAAAAGTCTTGAAACGATCGTTCAACCCCTGGCTGCTCGTGATGCTGCTCATCCTCGGCATCTTCGTGTTCAACCAGTTCAACTCGACGGGCGCCAACCGCGAGATCACCTTCTCGACATTCACCAGTCTTGTCGAACAGGGCACTGTCGCCGCTGTCGTCGTTGACCGCAACACCGGCAACATCACCGGCGAGCTCTCCAGTGAGACTCAGGTGACCATCGACGGCGCACCGCAGACGATCCGCACGTTCCGCACGACTGCGATCCTCACCGACACGCTGCTCGAGGACCTGCGCGGCAACGTCGAGCAAGTGACCATCCGTAACCCACCGCAGTGGATCGGTATCCTGCTCGGCTCCATCTTGCCCATCGCGATACTGCTCGGCTTCTTCTGGTTCGTGTTCATGCGCGCTCAAGGCGGGCCCAACCAGGTGATGCAGTTCGGGCAATCGCGCGCCAGGACGTTCGGGCGCGAGAACAAGGTGAACACGACCTTCGGCGACGTCGCCGGCCACAAAGAGGCGAAGCAAGAGCTGGTCGAGGTCGTCGACTTCCTCAAGAGCCCGCAGAAGTACCTGCGCATCGGCGCCGAGATCCCCAAGGGCGTACTGCTCGTGGGCCCGCCCGGCACCGGCAAGACGCTGCTGGCCAGGGCGGTTGCCGGTGAGGCAGGCGTGCCGTTCCTCACGGTAAGTGCGTCTGAGTTCATGGAGATGTTCGTCGGCGTAGGCGCCAGCCGCGTTCGCAGCCTGTTCGAGGAGGCCCGCAAGGCGGCCCCCGCTATCATCTTCATCGACGAGCTCGACTCCATCGGCCGGCGCCGCGGGGCCGGCATCGGCGGCGGGCACGACGAGCGCGAGCAGACCCTCAACCAGATCCTCTCCGAGATGGACGGCTTCGAGAAGGACACCTCGGTGATCATCATCGCGGCCACCAACCGCCCCGACATCCTCGACCCCGCCCTGCTGCGTCCCGGCCGCTTCGACCGCCAGGTGACTATCGGCCTCCCCACGCAGCGTGAGCGCGCCGAGATCCTCAAGGTCCACGTGCGCAACAAGCCAATCGCCGAGGACGTGAGCCTCGAGCGGTTGTCCGAAGCCACGCCGATGTTCTCGGGCGCCGACCTCGAGAACCTGACCAACGAGGCCGCGCTCATCGCCGCGCGCACCAGTAAGCAGATAATCAACTGGAACGACTTCAACGAGGCCCTCGACCGCATCACCCTCGGCCTGCGGCGCGGCAGCCTGGTCCCGACCGAGGTCGAGCGCAGCGTGCTCGCCTATCACGAGTCGGGGCACGCCGTGGCCTACGCCGCCCAGCCAGAGCTCGGCGAGATCCGCAAGGTGACGATAATGCCGCGCGGCGGCGCCGGCGGCTTCATGGCGCCCTTGTCAAGGGAAGAGATGTTCTACAACGTCGACCGCTACCGCTCGCAGCTGATCGTGGCCTTCGGCGGCCGCATCGCCGAGAAGCGCATAACGGGCACCATCTCCTCGGGGGCGAGCAACGACCTCAAGCAGGCCACCGACCTCGCCAAGCAGATGGTCCTCGACATGGGCATGGGCAGCGATGAGTTCGTCGCCTGGGGCTCCGACCAGGGACCGATCTTCCTCGGCGGTGAGATCTCCAGGCGCAAGGACTTCAGCGAGGAGACGGCTCGTGAACTCGAGGAGCAGGTCTCGACAATCCTCGAGTCGACGTACGCCGAATGCGCCCAGCTCATCGAGAAGAATTGGACGGCTGTCGACGCGGTCGCCAAGGCGTTGCTCCAGCGCGAGACCCTCGACGGGAAGCTGATAAAGAAGGGTGTCGCCATGGCTACCGAGGGCGCGGCAGTCGACGAGATCGTCGACTGGATCATCGACTCGTCGGTCGAAGCCGAGCGCAAGCTCCAGGAGACCGAGGAGCGCGAGCGCAAGGCGGCCGAGGCGGAACGCCGGCGCAAGGCGAACGAGGCCGGCCGCATCACCGGCGGCCACGGCATCGATCCACGGCCGGCCCAGGAACCCGGGGCCTGACCAGCCCAAGGCTACTAGTAGCGGCGCATACACTCGGGGTGAGGCACTAACGTGTCGTTACTCGACGGCAAGTACGAGGTCATCAACCAACGCCCGCTCGACGGCGGCCGCACGCTGTTCGACGCCATCGCGCCGGACGGCACTCCGCTGCGCATCGAGTGGTTCGAACTGCCGCCGGGCGAGGACGCCGCGTTCGAGCGCTACAGGAGGTTGCTCAAAGGCCTCAAGCGCGACGACCTGGCCGCGGTACACGACGTGATCTCGAGGCCGGGCGCGAAGTACGTCGCGTGGCTGAAGCCGGGATCGGGCACGGTGCCGGCTTCCCGAGCCGAGCTCGAGCTGACCCTGGCCGACAACGGTTTCGCCCTGGCCGCTGCCGACATCCGCGCGCGAGGGCCCCGGCGCCCCGGCGTGCTCTACGGCCTCGGCTTCGACGGACGGGCATTGCCGACCGTAGGCCTCACGGAGACCGAAGCCCCACCCGCCAAGCCGCTTCGCACGGGCGGCCCGTCACTGCCCGGGCTCGAGCGGGTGCCCCTTCCCTACCTCAGTTGGGGCGTGGCCGGCGTGCTGCTCATCGCCACGTTGCTAACGGCCTACCTGGCCTTCGAACGACGCGTCGTCGACACCGTGGTGAGCGTGCCGGACGTCCTCGGCCAGGACGTGCTCGAGGCCATAGACGAGCTGAGCGCGCTTCGCCTCGAGGTCGAGGTGAGGCCGTTCGCCTCGGACGCGGCGGCCGGCAGCGTGGTCGCTGCCGAGCCACCGGTGGGCACCGAACTAAGGCCCGGCCGGCGGGTGCGGCTCACCTACGCCCTTCCCTCTGGACAACTGGCGCGGGTCAAAGCGCCGGGGTTGGTGGGCTTGAGCTTCCCCAGCGAGGTGCAGGCCGCTCTCACCGCGGCCGGCCTGACGCTTGGCGAGGTGGCGCGCATCGCCGCGCCGACACCGGCCGGGATCGTGCTCGCGCAGACCGCGGGTCCGGGCGAGCAGGTCGGCGCCGGTACGCCTATCGACGTTCTGCTCTCCACGGGGCCGGCCAAGGAGCAGACCTTCCTACCCGACCTTGTCGGCCTGGAGCTGGAGGATGCTACCGAACTGGCCCGCATCGCCGGCCTCGACCCCAGCCGCATCCTTGTCGACGAGGTCTCCTCCGGAGGCGGCTTCGCGGGTGAGGTGCTCGGTCAGTCGCTGGCCGCCAACCTGCCGGTCGCCACCGACGACGCGACGCTGCGCCTTGTGGTGCAGGCAGGTTCACCTACCGCCGCCGCCTACGGCGCTCCCGACCTCGTCGGGATGTCGTTGGAGGAGGCTCAACGGGCCGCAGCAAGCGGCGACTGGACTCTCGAGGTTCGGCGCCTTGCCAGCCAGGCGTTGCCAGCTTCCATGGTCGTCGACCAAGCGCCCGCGCCCGGAAGCCCACCCACGGACGGCTCGCCGCGCCAGCTGGCGCTGACACTCAACGTGCATCCAGTGGCGTTGCGAGATCCCGGGGTACGCGCCGTGGTGAGGGAGCCGGAACCGCGCCAGGTCGCCTACGCCTGGACGATTCTGCCCGGCATCGCCAGCACCAGGGCGCAGGTCTGGGCCCATAGTCTCGACGGCTCACGCACGCTTGTCGCTACCCCCACGGTGGAAGGCGGGGAGGTTCTAAGGGGTGTGTGGACGACCAACGATCCAGGACCGCTGACGTTCGAGCTGCTGCTAGGCGACATCCCCTACGGCGACCCACTAATGGTGCCTTGAGGGGTCACGGGCCAACTCGTGCCCGGCCTTCTGACACGACTCGGCGCCGGGGGTATAGTGGCCGGCGGCAATGTCGGTGAGGGCCGATGAAGGTGGCGGCTCGTAGGCCGCACGCGGCCCAAGTTTCGCCCGCGTCCTCAAGAACCTGACCTCTAGGCAACAAGCGAATAGTCAATTAGCGAAGTGCCACACCGTGGACGAACCCTAGGAGTTACGTGCTCAGAACCATCCGTGATCTCGCGCCATACCTGAAACGCCACCGGCTCAGCCTGTGGGTGGGTTTCGGTCTGGTGCTGGCGAACGGCTACCTGTCGACCTTCGCGCCACTCATTCCCGGCCGCGTCATCGACGCTCTGCGCACGGGCGCGGTAACCACGCCGTTCCTCGTCCGTGAGGTGGGGCTGCTCGTGTTCGTCACGCTGGCCGCGGCCGGCGCGATGACGATGGTCAGGCGCCTGCTGCTCAGCGCCAGCTGGGAAGCCCAGTTCGACATACGCCACGACATCTTCACGCACTTCACCAGGCTCGACGGCCAGTACTACGACAACACCCGCGTCGGCGACCTCATGGCCCGCCTCACCGCCGATCTCAACGCCGTGCGCATGCTCATCGGCGTCGGGATGATGCACGGCCTCAACACCACCTTCCTGCTCGGCTTCACGCTCTACAGGATGTTCTCGCTGTCGACGACGTTGACGCTGCTCACGCTCACGGTCGTGCCGTTCATCACGATCTCGTTCTACGTTCTGCTGCGGATCATCCACCGCCGCTATCAGAAGGTCCAGGAGCAGTTCTCGGACATCGCGGCGATGGCCCAGGAGAACTTCAGCGGCATCCGCGTGGTGAAAGGCTTCGGCATCGAGTCGCGTGAGTTGAGCAAGTTCGGCCGCCTCAACGACGAGTTCGTGCGCCGCAACCTCTCGCTTACGCGCGTCGACGGGCCGCTCTTCCCGCTCATGGAGTTCCTCTTCGGCCTCACGATCTCGCTGTTGCTGCTCGTCGGCGGCCGTCTCGTGCTCGGCATCGGCGGCGACCTCACCATCGGCGAGTTCTCGAGCTTCGTGTTCCTCTTCGAAGGCATCCAGTGGCCGCTCATCGCCCTCGGCTGGATCGGGAACCTCGTCCAGCGGGGCGCGACCTCCTGGAAGCGCTTGCGCGAGATACTCGACGCCAAGCCGGAGGTAACCGACACCGCGCTCACCGACTTCTCGCTCACCTCGATAGAGGGCCACATCGAGCTGCGCGACGTCTCGATGACGTTCGACGGTGTGCGCGCGCTCGACCACGTGAGCCTTACCATCGAGCCGGGTGACTCGGTCGGGCTCACCGGCCGCACTGGCTCGGGCAAGACCCTCATCGCCCGGCTCGTCGCGCGGCTCGACGACCCCGACGCCGGTCAGGTGCTCATCGACGGCATCGACGCAAGGCGCTATCCGGTGGAGGTGCTGAGGCGCTTCATCGGCCTGGTGCCGCAGGAGCCCTACCTGTTCTCCGACACCATCGCCGAGAACATCGCCTACGGCGTTCCCGAGGCGCCGACCGAGGAGCTAATGCCGCGCATCAGAAATGCGGCCGAACTGGCTCAGTTGGCCGGCGACGTCGAGGACTTCCCCGAGGGCTACAAGACCAAGCTCGGCGAGCGCGGGGTGACGCTCTCGGGCGGTCAGCGTCAACGCACCGCCATCGCCAGGGCCATCATCAAGGACGCGCCGGTGATGATCTTCGACGACGCCCTCTCGGCCGTCGACACCCAGACGGAGGCGGCGATCCTCGAAGGGCTCGAGCAGGTCCACGAGGGCCGCACGACGATCATCGTCGCGCACCGCGTGAGCGCGCTCAAGGAGTGCGACCGCATCTACGTGCTTGAGCGCGGCCGCATCGTCGAGCAGGGTACCCATCGCGAGCTGGTCGCGCAGGACGGCTGGTACGCCGAGATCGACAGGCGCCAGCAGCTCGAGGAAGACCTCGAGGCCGCCTGATGTTTGAGCGCCACGGGTCAGGACGCTGGGCTGCCAGCAGCTCGAAGAAGCAAGTACCTGGGGAGGCCGCCTGATGTCCGACGACCACCGCCCGGACTTCGACGGCGAGACAGCGCCGGGAGCCGACAACGCTGCCCGGGTCGAACCGCCGCGCGTGCCCGAGCGCCCCGAGCGCCCCGAGCGCCTCACCGACATGGACCTTCCTCGCTACTCCGTCGACGCGGCCAAGGCCGAGCGGCGCACGAAGCGGACCGCCGGCCGCAAGAAGCTAAAGCGCGACAGCGTGCTCGACGAAGAGGGCGAAGAGTTCATAAAGAGCTACGACCAGGGCATGATGCGCCGGCTGCTCACCTACATCAAGCCCTACAAGCGGCAGTTCGCCGTCGGGGTGGGATTGCTGCTCATCTACAGCATCCTGGTACCGGCGTTCCCGGCGCTTATCGCGATCGCCGTCGACCGCTACATCGTCGCCTCGCAAGAGCCGTTCGCCTCGCTGACCATGGACCAACGCCTCAACGGCCTGCTGTGGGTAGTGTTGGGTTACCTCGGCCTGCGGCTGGTCAACTTCGGCCTGCGCTACGGCTACACGTACGCGGTGGCGTGGCTTGGCCAGAACATCGTCTACGACATCCGCAAGCAGATCTTCGCCAAGATTCAACGGCTGCACATGGGCTTCTTCGACCGCACACCCGTCGGCCGACTCATCACGCGCATAACCTCGGACGTCGAGGCGATCCAGACGATGATGACCGACGGCCTCGTCGGGCTGGTCGCCGACATCGGCCTCATCGTCGGGCTCACCGTGTACATGTTCAGCATCAACTGGCGCATGGCGCTGATCACGCTGGCCGTCATGCCGGTGCTGTTCTTCGCGCTCAACTACATCAGGATCCAGCAGCGCACCGCCTACCGCGCTGTGCGCCTACGCACCTCGATCTCCAACGCCTACCTGGCCGAGAACCTTTCGGGCATGCGCACCGTCCAGCTCTTCAACCGCGAACCGCGAAACGCCCGGCGCTATGACGGGCTCAACCTCGACCTGCTCGAGGCCAACTTCGAGCAGGTGCGCTGGTTCAGCCTGTTCCACCCGACGGTGCAATTGACCTCGGCCATCGCCACCGGACTCATCCTCTACTACGCGGGCACGGCGCTCCTCGGCGACGCATTCACCGGCGCCGTCACCATCGGGATGCTGGTCGCCTACATCCAGTACTCGTCGATGTTCTTCCGGCCCCTGCAGGAGCTCTCCGACAAGTTCAACATCCTGCAGGCGGCCATGGCCTCCTCGGAGCGCATCTTCAGCCTGCTCGACACCCCAGAGCAGATCGAGGATAAGGAGGAGGCCTCGTCCTTCGACACCGGCTTCCGTGGCGAGGTGGAGTTCCGCGACGTGTGGTTCGCCTACGACAACGACGAGTGGGTCTTGCGGGGCGTCGACTTCAAGATCCAACCGGGCCAATCGGTGGCCTTCGTAGGTCACACCGGCGCCGGCAAGACGACCATCATCAGCCTGGTGAGTCGCTTCTACGACGTGCAGCGCGGGGCGGTGCTCATCGACGGCCGCGACGTGCGCGACTACGACCAGATCGCGCTGCGCCGCCACGTCGGCATAGTGCTGCAGGATCCGTTCCTGTTCTCGGGCACGATCAGGAGCAACATCAGCCTCGACGACGACAGCATCCCTCTCGACCGCGTCATCGAGGCGGCGAAGTTCGTCAACGCCCACGACTTCATCACTCGCCTACCCGACGGCTACGACACGACCGTGCGCGAGCGCGGCGCCGGCTTCTCGACGGGCCAGAAGCAGCTCATCGCCTTCGCCCGCGCCCTCGTGCAGAACCCCGACATCCTCCTGGTGCTCGACGAGGCCACGGCCAACGTCGACACCGAGACCGAGGAGTTGATCCAGGACGCGCTGGAGAAGCTTATGCAGGGGCGCACCAGCATCATCATCGCCCACCGCCTGTCGACTATCCAGAACGTCGACCGCATCATGGTCATGCGCAAGGGCAAGCTTATCGAGGAGGGCAACCACTTCGAACTGCTGAAGAACGAAGACGGTTACTACCGCAAGCTTTACGAACTGCAGTACAGGGACCGCACCGAGGCGGCGGACTAGCCTCCCGGTCCGCCGACCGTGGGTCTCTCGACCTCAGCAGCCCGGGCTGCTTCGACCTCACGTCTGAAAGTCTTGAACGCGCCGGCCACAAGCAATCTCTCACCCTTCCTCGGCCCGGGTCTTACTCGGCCGTGCTGGAGGCGCCGTAACAAAGGCAGTGGTAGCGCGCTGACGAGCGGTCGCAGCAGCTTGAACGTCCCGACGTCGGCCTTGGTCAGTATCTCTTCGGGCCTGGAGCGCTTGTAGCTGGTGTTGGGCGGGAACGCGTCATCGAGCATACCGGGATGGAACTCGAGGTCGAGGAAGGCACACACATCACGAAGCACCCGCTCCTTGTCCGACCGCATCGACTCATAGGTGACGAGGCGGATGTTTGGTCGGTTGACGAACCCCATCTCCACGCGTCGATGCAGGTAGTAAGACGCGAGCTCACGCGCTATCACGCCTGGTTTGCTCCTGTCCGCAA
>DASROV010000354.1:0-2766 GCA_035646755.1 Trueperaceae bacterium
ATACTACAATTCGTGGGAGGATTTGTCCCCATCGAGAGCGCCCATTAGGACCGCCCGCACGTCGTTGGGCAGCGGTGTGCGAGCGTGCGCGTTGAGCCAGAGCGCCGCACCGGGCTCCGTCTCGGCAGTTTCAAGTGACGGTGCCCGCCTGACTAACACCGCGCTTAGGCGCTCCAGGCGACGGAGGTACTCGCCGCGATGCCTGAAGCCCTTCCTCAGCAGTGCTTCGGGATCGGTGGTCTCGGCGTCCCGGCGCACCTCTTTCAACAGGGAGTCGAGCTCCTCGCTCGAGGGCGGGCGACCGTCAGTGCCCACCATGAGCACGTTAGCGCGGTCGGCGACGGTCTGGCCGAGCTTCAGCGCCAGCACACCCGCCAAGCGCCGCGCGTCCACGCCGTGGCTGGCCGCGAATGACGCCTCCGCCAAACGTCCCTTCAGCCGCGTCACCTCGACCATGAACTCGACGCGGGTGGTGAACCGCACGGAGAAGTCTGGTCCGCGGGACTCACCGCCCGGCGTGGGCTCGTACGTCACGGACAGCCGCTTGTCCAGAGTGAGACGGTAGGCGGTCTCGAGTTCCAGCAGCAAGTCGCGGGCGCTATCAGGGTTCTGAGCGCCGCGTAGCTTCTTGCGGACCTTCGGCAGGTGGTCCCTTACGAAAGCGGCGAATCGGCGAGAGCCGAGCCATACCTCAAGAGACGCAGCCAATGGATGCGGCTTAGTATCCAGCAGGTCGTCGAGAAGGCGGGCCCTCACCTATGGGAATAGTAGTAGCGCATCTTGACCCCCGACCGCCGCTTGAGTTGACAAGCGTCGGTCGAACGTCGCCAGTTTGGCTCGGTTGGTGACGGTCAGGGTGACACCTGAATAGGGGTCGAGGCCAGAGAGCAGTGTACCCGCCGACCTCACCCCAATATCTCAATCTTCGGCAGTCCGTTGATGCCGAGCGTCTGCGAGAGCTGCCCGCAGTGGTAGACGTCGTGGCTGTACACGCGCTGCACGACCTCGCCGCGGGTCTTAACCCAGTCGGGTCCTAAATCGGGGTGGCGGATCTCTTCTGCCAGGACCTCGAAAGTCCATCTGTCGAGGCAGGTCTCGACCATTCGGAAGGTCGAGCCGAGCGCGTTGACGAGATCCTTGGGGCCGAGGATCGTCTCCAGATCGTCGTCTCCCGGGCAGTTGTAGGCGGCGTAAACTCGCTAGATGACCGCCTCCCCGTGCAACGCCAGGTCGAGACCGGCCTCTTCGTGTTCCTCGGGAACCCGCAGGCCGCCTGCGGCCTTGATCAGCAGCGTCAGCGCGGCCGTCGCAACCGCCGAGTAGGCGACGGTAATGAGCACGCCGTACACCTGCGTGCCCAAATTTGCGCCGGCCGCGGCAGGGTTGACCGCAGTGGAGGCGAACACGCCGGTAAGGACCGCGCCGACAAGCCCGGCGACGCCGTGGATGCCGAACACGTCGAGCGAATCGTCGTAACCGAGGGCCTTCTTCAGCTGTACGGCAGCCAGGTATGCGCAGGAGGCGCCGCAGACGCCGATGATGAAGGCGCCAAGCGGAGCGACGAACCCGGCCGCGGGGGTGACGGCGACTAGCCCGGCGACGGCTCCTGAAGTGGTGCCGAGTACCGTGGGTTTGCCGCGCAGCGACCACTCGATGAACATCCAACTGAGCGCGGCGGCGGCCGCGGCGATCTGCGTGTTTGCCATTGCAGTGGCCGCAAGAACGTTCGCCCCCAGAGCAGAACCGGCGTTGAAACCGAACCAGCCGACCCAAAGTAGTGCGGCGCCGATCAACGTGAGGACCAGATTGTGCGGTTCGATGGCCGCCTTGCCGAAGTCCTTGCGCTTGCCAAGGATCAACGCGGCCACGAGCGCCGACACGCCGGCATTGATGTGCACAACGTTGCCGCCGGCGAAGTCGAGCACGCCCGAGTTCGCCAGGAACCCGCCGCCCCAGACCCAGTGCGCGATGGGCGCGTAGACGAACAACACCCACAGCGAGGTGAACCAGAGCACCGCGGAGAACCGGATCCGCTCCACCAAGGAGCCGAGGATCAGGGCTGGCGTGATTATCGCGAAGGTCATCTGGAAGACGGCGAACAGTACCTCTGGGATGGTGCCGACTACGGAACTTGGGCCGATGCCCTCGAAGAACGCCTTGCTCATCCCGCCGACGAAGGCATTGAGCCCGGGGTTGGCGTTGCTGCTGAAGGCCATGGAGTAGCCGAACGCGAACCAGAGGACGGTGACCAGCGCGGTCACGGTGAACGTCTGCAGCAAGGTCGCCAGGACGTTCTTCTTGCGGACCAGCCCTCCGTAAAAGAGCGCCAGGCCGGGGATGGTCATCATCAAGACCAGCGCAGTAGAGGTGAGCAACCAGGCGGTGTCACCCGAATCGATTAGAGCTGACATCTCCGACACCTGCGCCTCCTAGGTCCCCGCTGTGGGTAGACCTGCACCGCGTGGATAGTTGCCGAGCCGACGGTGTGCCCACCAACCGTACGAGGAATGGGAGAGATTACGGTCATTGTGAGCCAAATGTCAAGCGGAAAATGAACGATTCACAATTTGCTGTCGAACGATATGCAGCGATGAAATCAAGGGATGCAAACTGTAATCGACAGGAAGCGCTTTGGATTGAACGATGATTACAACATGCAACTTGTAAACCGCCAGGCGGTCCTTGCAAATCAAAAGCATCCCTTTCAATTTGCGAGGAAGATCGTCAGAGGCCAGCCTGTCATCAAGAGAACCGGCGCGTTACCTG
>DASROV010000355.1:0-4812 GCA_035646755.1 Trueperaceae bacterium
GAAGACGATGAGCGTTAGCAGTGAGATGCTGCCGAGCAGCCAGCCGTAGTACGGGTACCACGGGTGTCGCCTGAAACGGCTTATGGGACCGTTGGCCGGAAAGCCGTCTTCGACCACCCTTATGCCCGACAGGGTGTCGCCGATGGCCACGGTCGACGCCTCGAGCTGACGCTCTGGGAGGTCGTAGCGCTTCGGCCGCGGCGCGACCTCGACGACCTCGAGCACCACCGCCGTGACGTTGTCGGGAGCGCCGCGCTCGTTGGCCTCACGCAGCAGTCGCCGCACCGCTACTTTGGGCTCGAGCGTGGTCGCGAACTGCGCGAGCAACGGTTCGCTCAACAGCATGCTGATGCCGTCGCTCACCACCACCACGACGTCCTTCGGCTTTACCTCGAAGTGCAGGACGTCGAGACGGAACGTGGGCGTGGCGCCGATGGCGTTGGTGATCACGTTGCGGTAGCGGTGCTTGCTCGCTTCGTCCTCGCTCAACAGGCCCTGGCGCACGCGGTCGGCGACCCACGAATGGTCGTCAGTGAGGCGGATGACGTGCCCGTCACGGATCAGGTAGGCGCGCGAATCGCCGACGTGGCCTACCAGGCCGACCTGGTCGTCTATCAGCACCGCGGTGAGGGTGGTGCCCATGCCACGGTGCTCGGGGTGCTCGATCGCGTGGTTGTAGACTTCGACATTGGCCGCCTGCGCGGCCTTGGCCAGCGCCACGGGTGCGTGCGCCCGATTGCGCTTGAGCGAGTCGATCAGCGCCTCGACGGCGGTGCGGCTGGCCACTTCGCCGGAGATGTGCCCACCCATGCCGTCAGCGACCACGGCCAGGTGCCCGTATGCCCCGATGGCGCCCTCGAAGTAGCAGTCCTGGTTGACGCTACGCACCCGGCCCGCGTCGCTCGCGCCCGCGCTGAGCACGACTGTCTCGTGGCGGCCTGCCGGGCGCTCCTGGCGGGCTGGCGGCGTGGTCATGACTGCGCTCATCTCGCCGCATGATACCAGCGCCCACCCCGTACCCAACGGTGGTAGTTGCCACAGGCACGGCGTTAACGCGGAGGCGTCGAACCGCCGGCCGGGGCCGCCACCAACGGCCGTCACCAACGGCCGCTGGCGTCTTTACGGCACCGGACCGCGGCCGTCGATCCGGGGGTTGGTTGATATGCTGCCCGCCGTGCCTTCCCTCCCTGGTCACGCCGGCGGGCCCGGTCACGCCGGCGGGCCCAACCCCGAGACCTATGCGCGGTCGAGCGCCTCGCGCTTGGCGGCAGCGGTACGTGGCGGCCAGCTCGATGCCGCGGCGGTCGTCGAGGCCGCTTTGGCCGCGGCTGCGGCCCAGCAGGCACGGCTCAACGCCTTCATCACCATCACCAGCGACCTGGCCCGCGAGCGCGCGGCGGAGTCGGCGGCCGGCCGCCGCGGACCTTTGGCCGGCGTGCCGGTGGTAATCAAGGACAACCTCTGCGTCGCCGGCGCGCGCACCACGGCGGGCTCCCGCCTGCTGGAGACTTTCGCGCCGCCGTACAGCGCCACGGTTGTCGAGCGCCTGCTTGACGCCGGAGCGATCCCTATCGCGAAGGCCAACATGGACGAGTTCGGTATGGGCTCGACCAACGAGAACTCCGCGTTCGGTCCGGTGCTCAACCCTCACTCGTCCGCACACGTCGCGGGCGGCTCGTCGGGCGGGTCTGCCGCCGCGGTCGCCGCCGGCGTGGTGCCGCTGGCGTTGGGCAGCGACACTGGCGGTTCGGTGCGTTTGCCTGCGGCGTTCTGCGGCGTCGTCGGCTTCAAGCCGACCTACGGCTCATTGTCGCGTTACGGCCTCATCGCCTACGCCAGCTCGCTCGACCAGGTCGGCATCCTGGCGCGTGAGGTCGGCGACCTCCGCCTGGCGTTCGAGGTGATGAGCGGCGTCGATCCTCGTGACGCGACGAGCTTCGGTGAGCGCGAAGCGCTGGGAGCGGCCGATGGCCACGAGGCGACCGCTGGCGATGCGCCGGAACGTCAATGGCGTGTTGGAGTTATCGACGAGTTGAGCGGCGAGGGCATAAGCCGCGCCTCGCTGGCCGCCCTCGAGCGCGCCGAAGAGGTGTTGCGCGCCGCTGGCGTGGAGGTTGTGCGCGTCTCACTGGCCAGCGTGCGACACGCCGTCGCGGCGTATTACCTCATCGCCACGGCCGAGGCCTCAAGCAACCTCGCGCGCTACGACGGCACCAGTTACGGAGCAAGGGTCGCTGCCGACGCCGCCGAGGGGCAGGAGGCGGTGATGACGCGAACCCGTGGAGAGTCGTTCGGCCCCGAGGTGCGCAGGCGGATCTTGATGGGTTCGTTCGCGCTCTCGGCAGGCTACTACGATGCCTACTACGGCCGTGCGCTGAAGGTGAGGAGGCTCGTCGCCGCTGAGCTCAACCGCGCGCTCGGCGAGGTCGACGCGTTGTTGTCGCCCACCGCGACCGGCTCTGCCTACCGGCTAGGTGAGAAGCTCGCCGACCCGGTGTCGATGTACGTCGGCGACGTCGCGACGTGCTTGGCGAACCTCGCGGGCCTGCCGGCCATAAGTCTGCCTGCCGGCGAGGACGACGCCGGCCTGCCCGTAGGCGTGCAGTTGATGGGCGCGGTCAACGCCGACAAGGAGCTACTCGCACTCGCTACGCACTTCGAGGCTGCTCAGGCCTCGATGAGTTCGCGCGGGTAGCAGGTAAGGCGCTCGGCGCCGTCGGCCGTGACGCGGATGGTCTCGGTGCAGCCGACCCCTCCCTTGCCCGGTATCTGCAACCACGGCAGCAGGTGGAAGGTCATGTTCTCCTCCAGCAGGCGCCCCTCGCCCGGCTTCATGCTCAAGATGTTGCCCTCGCCCCAGTCGGGCGGGAGGCTGATGCCGACCGAGTAGGCGGTGCGTGAGCCCTGGTTCTCACCGAAACCGGCCTGGGCGATGTGTGCCCTACAGACGCGGTCGATCTCGCCGGCGCTTACCCCCGGCTTTATCGAGCTCATGGCCGCGTCGAAGGCGCCGCACACCACTTCGAACGCCTCGCGCACCTGCGCATCGGCCTTGCCGATGACGGCCGTCCTCATCTGCGGAGCGTGGTAGCGGTCGAGGCAGCCGGCGATCTCGAGGAACACGGTGTCGCCGCGGCGCAGCGTGCGCCCCTTCCAGGTCGCGTGGCCGATGGCGCCGCGCTCGCCGGAGGCGACGAACGGCACGATGGCTGGCCAGTGGCTGCCGGCGCTTATCAGCTCGGCCATTATCGCGGCCGCCACGTCGTTCTCGCTCGCGGCCTCGCGCAGCGCCATGGCGCCGGCGCGCATGGCCTTGTCGCAAGTACCGGCGGCTCGGCGCATGAGCTCGACCTCGACTGACGACTTGATGAGGCGGCCGGCCTCGACGATGCCGGAGGCGTCGACGAAGTTGGTGTCTGGCATGGCGTTGAACAGCCGCTCTTGGTAGGTCGCGGGGAAGAACCAGCACTCGCGCTCGATGGCCAGCGTGCCCTCACCGAAGCCGTTGGCCAGCAGCTGTCCGGCCAGCCCCGTGATGATGTCGTCGCTGTCGTGGTAACCGATGTTCTGCTCGACCCAGGTGTAGGCGTCGACGCCGCTGGTCTCCAGCAATCGCGAGTAGCAGAGGGGCTCGCCCTCTAGCGGCACCACCAGCCCCTGGAACCAGTAGTGACCCGGACTGTCGAAACCGGTCAGGTAGCAAATGTTCTCGGGAGTGGTGGTGAGCATGACGTCGATGCCGGCGGAGATCATGCGGCTCCTCAGCTCGGCGAGCCGGCGTTCGTACTCCGCCATCGGGAAGGCGAGGTCGTCACGCTTGCGCATGTCGTGAGCCCCTCGGAGAACGCCACTGCCGCAAGACCTGAACAGACGACGACGCCATGTTCTTCCTCCTCGGCCCGCGCTCGTTCCCTTGGTGATTTGACTACACCGGCGAGGCCACGTAGACTCGTTGTCGACAAGTTGTATACAAGTAGTCTTGAGTCAGATTCTACGTTCAGATCCGTCATGGGTCAATGAGGAGGAGCCCCCACTGTGAGCAAAGGCACGCGTCGAACGCAACCCGCTGACGCCGGCTCCAGCGGCGGGCCACGCTCATCGCCCGAGCGCCGGCTGGGAGCCGCCGAGATCTCGGAGGTGCTGCGTGAGCGCATCGCGCTGCTCACCTACGAGCCGGGGGCGATGCTCGGAGAGGTTGCGTTGGCCGCGGAGTTCGGCGTGAGCCGCACGCCCATCCGCCAAGCGCTGCAACATCTCGAGTCCGAGGGGCTGGTGGTCACCCGCCGCGGTGTCGGCACCATGGTCGCGACCATCGACCTGCCGTACCTGCGTGCCGTCTACACCTTGCGCCTCAAGCTCATCGACGTCATCGGTGAACTGTCACCGGGCCGCGTGGCCGGCGCCGACATGCGGCCGCTCGAGAGGATCCTGGCGGAGGTCGAGGCCATGCAAGCCTCCGCATCGCCACCGGACATGCGCGAGCTCGCGCGGCTGTACGTCGACTTCAACCGCGAGCTGTCACACGCCATCGGCAACCGGCCGCTGCGCGAGATCGCCGACCGACTGTTCTACCAGACCTCACGCGTGTGGCTCCAACTTGCCCCCGACCTCGATCAGAAGGCCGAGATCGGCTACGTGGTCGACGAAGTGAGACGTGTTCACGACGCCCTCAGCCGCGGCGACATGCGTGGCGTGGCCGCCGTGAGGCGCGAGCACATGGTCGGCCTGCTGAGACGAATCAACGACTTCATCGGCGCAGACCTTACTGCGGAAGACAAGGACTCCGGCGCGCTTGCGGTCGGAGGCTAGGAG
>DASROV010000356.1:0-2659 GCA_035646755.1 Trueperaceae bacterium
CACCAGCAACCCGGACGACGGGGCCACCTTGCCGCTCAGGTAGGTCGACAGCCTCGATGTCGACGTGCCGATGGCTTCGGCGAAGTCCGCGCGGGTGAGCCCGGACTCCTGGAGCAGTGAGGCCACCCTCCGCGCCACTTCGCGGCGTTCGGACTCTTCGGCAGCCCGCCTGGCATCGGCCAACAGGTCGTCCATCAACGGAGCGATGCCGTACGGACGGACGGCCTTGAGCGCGCTCTCCAGTCGCCGCGCGGCCCGGCCCCAGGGATCGTCTCTTACCGCTGCTGCGAGTCGGCGCCATTCCGAGAGCCCGCCCCGTTCCAGCGCCGCCATGACGGCTTCCGTCGGCCAGGTCGACACGGGGGCGGCTGGATCGGCGTCGATATTGCGGAACTTCATGGCGCTCCTGACGGGGCTCCGTGATCGTCCGGTGACACCATGAGCTTGGCGATCTGGCGGCTGGCGTCGACTACCGCGGACCACTGGTGCCAGCGAGGCTCGAGCCGTCGGTAATGTGCGAGCTCTGTCGTGGTCTTGGCATCCTTGGGCCGGGGCTCGGCTAACTGCCTGATCAGCTGCGACGCGACTCCATGACCCTCACCATGCTGATCGGCATAGAACGTGTCGATCTCCGACAGTGTCGAGGCGGCGCGCTCGACCCCCGCCTTATGGGCGAGCGCTACGACATCGAGGTAGTCGCGGGTTTGGTTCCTGTTGACGATGAGGTAGCCCTTGATGCGCAAGATCTCGTCTAGCGTCGGCACTCTCAGCCCGTGACCAGATGGCGTCACCACTTCCAAGACCTCCAGCGGTCGGCGCCGGATCAGCTGGCTGACGCCGGCTTCGATGTCGCCGAGTTCGCCCAGGATCAGCTTCCTTGGTATCACTCGGTTGGTGACCCAACCGTCGGTGCTCTCGATAGCGTCAAGGACGGCATCGAAGCGCTCGTTTAGATCGGCGAGGACGTGGTCGTGGTCGAACGAGTCGCGATGTGTGGCGTACAGCGCCGCAGCGGCGCCACCCACCAGGACGGCATCCGGCACGACCGTCTGAAGGCGAGCGGCGGACTCCAGTACCCTAGCAAGGGCGGGGGAGGTGGATGACGCCCTTCCCACCTTCCAAGGTTATCACACCTGATAACGGCAGGCGGCCTGGGGGTGGTCGTAGGGCCAGCGGAACAGGAGGAACTGCTGGTCATCGAGCCATTCGATGGTGGCCCGGCCGCGTATGTCATCGTCCGGCAGCAGGCGATTGGTGGAATGTCTTACCGCTCCGGCCTTGCTCGCCCACCCACAACCAACCGCCCCAACACTTCCCGACTTACGTTCAGCACATCCCCGCGCTGCCCCAACGCCGCGGCCCCCATGGCCACGCCGCGGCGCAACCCGTCGGCCAACGACCCGTCGAGCAGCCCGTCGATGACGCCGGCCGCGAACGCATCGCCGGCGCCGAGGCGGTCGACCACTTGGGCGGACACGCCTTCGGCTCGTTCGAGGCTGCCGTCGTCCCAAGCGAGCGCGCCGTCCTCGCCAAGCGTCACCACCGCTCGTTCGCCACGCGTCCGCTCGGCCAGCATCCGCGCCACTTCCTCGGGTACGCCATCGATGCCGAACACCACCTTGGCGTCCTCAACGCCGCATATCACCAGGTCGACGAGATCGAGTCTTGGCTCCAACCACGCCCTGGAGTCCTCTGGGCTCCAAAGCTTGGCGCGGAAGTTGACGTCGAGGCTTACCCTCACACCTCGGTCAGCCGTTTGCCGCAACGCCTCGTCGACAGTGGCCGCTGGACCGTGGCCGAGGGCGGGGGTGATGCCTGTTAGGTGCAGCCAACGCGTGTCGAGGAGCAGTTCCCAGTCGATGTCGGCGGGCTTCATGTCGGCCGCCGCCGACCTGGCGCGATCGTAGGTGACGTTGATGGGGTTCGGTGGGACGCCAAGTTCGACGAAGTAGGTTCCTAGACGCGAGTCGGGCACCAGGCGTACGCCCCCAACGTCCACGCCGTTGGCTCGCAGGTGTCGCAGGGCCCACTCGCCAAGGGGCGACTCGGGGAGCAGCCCGAACCAGGCCGTGTGTCGACCCAGACCGGCTAAGGCCGCACAAACGTTGCACTCGGCACCGCCCAGGTGGGCGTCGAGCCTCTCGGCCCTGATGCGCCGCTGACCCTGGCCGACGCTGAGGCGCATCATCACCTCGCCTAGGCTGGTGAGGTCGAAGTGCGGCTCGGCCGGGTTTTGCCGCTCCGCCGTCACGACCTAGCCGCCGGCGGCAGCGCCCCGCGGGCTGTGTCGATGCCTGCCCTGATGGCCGCCGCCTCGCGCCGCAGCGCCGAAACGTCGCCGACCAGCTTGGTGACCGAACTCCCGAGCCCCACCGCGACCGCTCCGGACGCGAAGAAGTCGCTCAGGTTGGCCGCGTTCACGCCGCCCACGGCCACCAAGTCGACGTCGTCGAACGGTGCGCGCATGGCGCGCACCAGCGCCGGCCCGTGAGCGTCGCAGGGAAACAGTTTGAGCATCCTGGCGCCGAGCCTCATGGCGGCGGCGATCTCGCTCCCGGTGAACACCCCGGGCAGATGCAGGCGGTCTCGTGACAGTGCGAGCTCGACGCTCTGGCGGTCGAGGTTGGGCGCCACCGTGAACCCGGCGCCGGCGTCAAGC
>DASROV010000357.1:0-5806 GCA_035646755.1 Trueperaceae bacterium
TCCCCAGCCAGTTCGGCTCCAAGCGACTGCTGGCGCTGCCGCAACCGGTCGGTCCGGTGTTTGGCGTCACGCCCTGGAACTTCCCCATCGCGATGGTCACGCGCAAGGCGGCCCCGGCGCTGGCGGCGGGTTGCACGTTCATCCTCAAGCCGGCGGAGCAGTCCCCGCTCACGGCCCTGCTCACGGCCGGCCTATGGCGCGAGGTGGGCGGGCCGGCCGGCACCCTGCAGGTGCTCACGGCCCTCGACCCGGTACCAGTGTCCGACACCCTGCTCGCCGACCCGCGCATCCGCAAGATCACGTTCACCGGCTCGACGGAGGTAGGGCGTCTGCTCTATCGCAAAGCGGCCGACACCATCAAGCGCATCTCCCTCGAGTTGGGTGGTCACGCTCCGCTGATAGTGTTCGACGACGCCGACCTCGACGTCGCGGTGCGCGAGGCCATGGCCTGCAAGTACCGCAACTCGGGCCAGACCTGCGTGTGCACCAACCGCATCTACGTGCAGAGGGGTATCGCCGAGGAGTTCACGGCCGCCTTCGCCCACGCCTCGAACGCCCTCAAGGTCGGCGACCCGCTGGCCGAGGACACCGACATCGGACCACTGGTAGACGAGCAGGGGTTGGCCAAGGTCAAACGCCATCTGGCTGACGCTATCGACAAAGGCGCCACCATCGTCACCGGCGGCGAGGCGCTCGAAGGGCTGTACTTCCAGCCGACGGTGTTGAGCGGCGTCACGCCGGAGATGGACCTTATGAACGAGGAGACCTTCGGGCCGGTGGCGCCGATCATCGTCTTCGACGACGAAGCCGACGTCATCAGGCAGGCCAACGACGGCCCCTACGGGCTCGCCGCCTACCTCTTCACCAACGACCTCTCGCGCGCCTTCAGGGTGAGCGAGGAGCTCGAATACGGCATCGTCGGCGTCAACGACGGGGTCCCGAGCACGCCCCAGGCGCCGTTCGGCGGCGTCAAGCAGTCGGGCATCGGCCGCGAGGGCGGGCACTGGGGCATCGAGGAGTACCTCGAGGTCAAGTACGTGTCGTTCGGGCTGAAGACCTGAGGTAGAGAACTAGCGGCGAACCCGGCGCTACGCGGCCAGCAGCGCCAGCATCTCGTCACAGGCGCGCTCGCAGTCGTGGCAGGCGTCGGCGCACACGCGACAATGCTCCATGTGGGCGGCGTGCATCCGGCACTCCTCGCCGCGGGCCCGGCAGGCCACGAAGCAGGCCTGGAGTTGGCAGCGCTGCAGCTCGAGGTTGACCTCCGTTAGGCGGGTCATGACATGACCTTGCCGGTGGCGGCACATACGTCGGCGCAGTCTAGGTTGAGCCTTAGGCGACGGGGGGCGGAGGAGGGCTGCTGCTCGATCGCGGCCGCGGTCAAGCGACTCCTAACAGTGACACACCGCCTACTCGCTCACACGAAAGTCTCATAAACTGCGGGTGCAGAGATTGGGGGCCCATGGATTTCGCAACCTACCGCTATCTCGTACTTTCCGATCTCTACCGGCTTCACGGCAACGTCCAACTGCGGACGCTGGCCAAGGAGTTGCTGTTGGGCGACTCGTTCAAGTACATCTTCTGGTTCCGCACCAGCAAGTACACGCGTGACCAACGCCTTCTGCGTTACCTCGTCTACCCGGTCGCGCGACTGTTCCAACGGCACTACGGCCACCGTCTGGGGATAGGTATCCCTTACCTAACGGACATCGGTCCGGGCTTCTACATCGGCCACTTCGGCGGTGTGTTCGTCAACTCGCGTTGCCGAATCGGCAGGAACTGCAACCTCTCGCAGGGTGTCGCACTCGGGCTGGCCAACCGCGGCTCACGACGTGGCGTCCCGACGCTCGGCGACAACGTCTATCTCGGGCCCGGTGCCAAGGTCGTCGGCGCCATCAACATCGGCGACAACGTGGCCGTGGGCGCGAACGCCGTGGTCACCAAGGACCTGCCCGAGAACGCCGTGGCCGTTGGCATCCCGGCCAAGGTGATCTCGTTCGAGGGCTCTCACGGCTACGTCGCGCGCACCGACTACGATTCGCTCATCGCGCCGCCGCCGAGCAAGACGGGGCGGGCCAAGACGGACCTGGCAGCCCGCCGCGGCACGCACGCCGACCCCTAACCCCTGAGTTTCCCGCGCCCACGCAGCTCGATGACCAGCCTCTCGACGGCCTCCTCGACGCTCACTTTGAGCGTGTCGACGTGCATCTCGGCGCGCTCCGGCCGCTCGTATGGACTGTCGATACCGGTGAAGTTGGTGATCTGGCCGGTGCGAGCCTTGGCGTAGAGGCCCTTCACGTCGCGCTGCTCGGCAACCTCGAGGCTGGTGTCGACGAAGACCTCGATGAACTCGTCCGTGCCGAACAGCTCGCGCACCATCTGACGGTCGCTGCGGAACGGGCTTATGAACGCCGTCATCACGATCAGGCCCGCGTCGACGAACAGCTTGGCGACCTCGCCGATGCGCCTTATGTTCTCCACGCGGTCGTCGTCGCTGAAGGTAAGGTCCTTGTTGAGCCCGTGCCTTACGTTGTCGCCGTCGAGCAGGTAGGTGTGGTGGCCGAGGCCGACGAGGCGCTGCTCGAGAGCGTTGGCGATGGTGCTCTTGCCCGCTCCTGAGAGGCCCGTGAACCACAACACCGCCGGCTCCTGGTGCTTCTGGGCGGCGCGCTCGACGCGCGTTACCTGCGTCTGCTGCCAGACGACGTTGGTCGCCTTGGCCGCGTCGCTCTTGCGGGCGGTTCCGGTGACCATGCCGGCACCGACGGTCGCGTTGGTGAGGCGGTCGATGAGGATGAAGCTGCCGGTAACCGGGAAGGCCTGGTAGAGGTCGACGGCGACCGGTGAGGTGAACGTCAGCCGGCAGCGCCCGATCTCGTTAAGCGCCAGCGCCTCGGCCGGCACCTTCTCGAAGGTGTTCACGTCGAGGCGGTGGTCGATGCGTTGCACCAACGCCTGCGTCGACTTGGTGGCGAGCTTGACGTCGTAAAGCCGGCCGGGCTCGAGCGCGCGGTCGTGTAGCCAGACCACGTTGGCGTCGACCGTGTCGGTGACGGTGGGCGCGGCGTTGGAATGGGCGAGGACGTCGCCGCGGGCGATGTCGCGCTCGTCCTCGAGCGTGATCGTGACGGCCTGCGGCGCCTCAGCGCGCTGCGGGTTCTCGCCAAGGCTGATGATGCTCTTCACCCGGCTGCGGGTGCGCGACGGTAGCACCATCACCTCGTCGCCGACCTGCACCGCCCCGGCGGTGACCGTGCCGGCGTAGCCGCGGAAGTCGTGGCTCGGCCGGTTGACGAACTGCACCGGGAAGCGGAAGTCCTCACCCTTGGCGAGCTTGTCGACCGCTACCGTCTCGAGGTGGCTCAATAGTGTCGGCCCGGTGTACCAGGGCGTGCGCTGCGACGGGGTGACGACGTTGTCGCCGGCGAGCGCGCTTATCGGCACGAACTCGACCTGATGGCCGTTGCCGAGCTTGTCGAGCACAGCTTGGAAGTCCTCGCGGATGGTGTTGAAGCGCTGCTCATCGAAGTCGACGAGGTCCATCTTGTTGACGGCAACCAGCAGCTGGCGGATGCCGAGCATGGAGACGATCGCGGTGTGCCTGCGGGTCTGCACGAGCACGCCCTTGCGAGCGTCGATGAGGATCACGGCCAGCTCGGCGGTCGAGGCGCCCGTCGCCATATTGCGCGTGTACTGCTCGTGACCGGGCGTGTCGGCCATGATGAACTTGCGCTTGTCGGTCGCG
Organism: Trueperaceae bacterium; assembly: GCA_035646755.1. Taxonomy (GTDB): domain Bacteria; phylum Deinococcota; class Deinococci; order Deinococcales; family Trueperaceae; genus DASRWD01. The sequence goes on from DASROV010000357.1 coordinate 3,746, forward strand.
AAGTAGCGGTAGGCGACGTCGATGGTTATGCCCTGCTCGCGCTCGCTCTGGAGCCCGTCGACGAGCAGCGCCAGGTCGGGTGCTTCGCCGGTGGTCCCCCAGCGGCCGCTATCGGCGACTACCGCAGCGATGCTGTCGTCGTTCAGCAGCTCGGCGTCGTATAGCAGCCTGCCCATGAGCGTGCTCTTGCCGTCGTCGACGCTGCCGCAGGTGATGAATCGAAGCAGGTCACGACCGGCATAGCGCTCGACGTAGGCGGCCATGTCCATGCCGGCGCGGGGCAGTGAGCCGGCCATCAGAAGTAGCCCTGCCGCTTCTTGGCCTCCATGCTGCCTACCTGATCGGAGTCGATGAGGCGTCCCTGGCGCTCGCTGGTCTTCGCGGCGAGCAGTTCCTCGACGATGGCCGGCACGCTGTCGGCCTGGGACCGTACCGCCGCGGTAAGCGGGTAGCAGCCGAGGGTCCGGAAGCGCACCGACTCGACGGTCGGCGTCTCGTTCTCCTCCAAGGGCATGCGGTCGTCGTCGACCATGATCAGCATCCCCTGGCGCTCGACCACGGGCCTTGGCGCGGCGAAGTAAAGCGGCACCACCGGGATCTCCTCGAGCCAGATGTACTGCCAGACGTCGAGCTCGGTCCAGTTCGACAGCGGGAAGGCCCGGATCGACTCGCCGTTCCTCAGCTTGCCGTTGTAGAGATGCCACAGCTCCGGCCGCTGGTTGCGCGGGTCCCAGCCGTGGTTCTCGTCGCGGAAGCTGTAGACGCGCTCCTTGGCGCGGCTCTTCTCCTCGTCGCGCCGAGCGCCGCCGAAGGCAGCATCGAAGCGACCGGCCGTGAGCGCCTGTTTGAGCGCCTGCGTCTTCATCACGTCGGTGTAGACGCTACTGCCATGAGTGAAGGGGGACATGCCGCTCTCGGCGCCCTCCTTGTTGGTGTGCACGATGAGGTCGACACCAGTCTCACGCGCGCGGCGGTCGCGGAACTCGATCATCTCGCGGAACTTCCAGGTCGTGTCGATGTGCAGCAGCGGGAACGGCGGCTTCGCCGGGTAGAACGCCTTCAACGCCAGGTGCAGGAGCACCGAGGAATCCTTGCCTATCGAGTACAGCATCACCGGCCGTTCGAACTCCGCGGCCACCTCGCGGATTATGAAGATAGCCTCGGCCTCGAGCTCGCGGAGGAAGGAATCGGCTTTGCGAGGGCGGGTAGAAGAGGGGACGACGTCGCTCAAGATGGGGACATGGTACAGCCGTGTTCCGTAAGTTGGCGTCCGAGTACATCACGCTCAAGGAGCGGGGCGCGGCGGTTCCGACCAGTGCCAGACGCTGTCCGGCGGGTTCGCAGCGGCTCCCTACCGGTGCCTGCAGCCGGCCTCCGGGCCAGCCACGGCTCAACGCGTGCGCAGCAGCACCAGCCTGTCGGTTCCCGACTCCGCTCCCCATACCTCGCCCGGCCGGCCGTTAAGCTGCCGCACGTTGGCGCCCGGTTTATCGTGCGGAATCGACTCGAAGGTCTCGCTCTCAGCATCGAAGCGAACAAGGGCGTTCGCCCCGAAATCGCTAAGCCAGACGATGTCCTGCTCGTCGACGTACACCGCGTACGGCTTCGGGTTCTCGCCCGGCAAGGACCACGATCGCCACTCCCCACTAGTGGGGTCGAACACGCTTACCTGGCCGGCGTTCCACTCGCTCAGCCAGATGCGGCCACGCGAGTCTGACCACACGCGCCTGGCTCCCTGGCCGGGAGTCGGCGGTTCGAGCACCGTTACCTCACCTGTAGCGACACCATTGGCGGTGTCGATGCGCGCTACGTAGTTGCCGGCAAGCGAGGCGTAGTAGACGTCGCCCTCTGGAGTAGTCGTGATGCCGTACGGCCCTTGGCCACCGGGCGCGTCGAATACCTCGACAACGCCGGTGGCCGGGTCGAGGCGGCCGTAAATGCCCGCTTGGCCGGTGAACCACAGCACGCCGTCGGCGTCGAAGGTGGCGGTGTTGAGGTTGGCGCGCGGCCTGTCGGCCGGCAGCGGGAAGACCGTTACTTCTGAAGTGGCCGGGTCGACAC
>DASROV010000358.1:0-16763 GCA_035646755.1 Trueperaceae bacterium
TCGAGAAGGTTCGCGCTGCGCAGCAGCAGGCTTTGGCGCAAGGCGCCGAGCTGCTCGTCTTCCCCGAACTGGCCATGACCGGCTACGCCATAAAGCGCGACATGGCGCGCTACGCCCTCAGGATCGACGGCGAGACGTTCGGCGAGCTGTTGACGAGCAGCCGCGACCTGCCCATGGTCGTCGGCTTCGTCGAGCGGAGCCCGCGGGGCCGCATCTACAACTCGGCCGCGCTCCTCGCCGACGGTCAGCTCGTGCACCTCCACCGCAAGGTGTACCTACCGACCTACAGCGTGTGGGAAGAGCAGAAGCACTTCGCCAGGGGCAAGCGGCTCACGGTCTTCCCGTACCGCGGTTACCGCATCGCGGTGTTCGTCTGCAACGACTTCTTTTACCCGTCGATGGCCTACCTGGCGGCCTGCGACGACGCCGACATCTTCTGCGTGATCGCCAACTCGAGCCTGGACGGCGAAGGCACCAACCCCCGGGCCTGGGACCTCTTGCTGCGACCGCCCGCCCTCCTGTATGGCTGCTACGTCGTGTTCGCCAACCGCGTCGGAGACGAGGAAGGCTCGACCTATTGGGGCGGCAGCAGGATAATCGCGCCGCTCGGCTACCCCCTGGTCACGGCCGGAGCCGACGAGGAGATCGTCTTCGCCGACATCGACCGCTCAGCGATCGAGCGCGCCAGGGACGAACTGCCGATCATGCGCGACGCGGACCTCGAGTTCACGCACCGCGAACTTGGTGAGATCGTAAGAGGCCGGTTGGTCGAGAACGATTGACCGGACGTGCCCGCGTCAAGCGGGGTTAGGTGGGGATAGACGGTGCTAGAGAAGGCGATAACTTTCTACAGCGACGGACTGCGCTTGGACGGCACCCTCTACCTGCCCTCCGACCTGCGACCTGGTGAACGTCGACCCGCGGTGATCGCATGCTCGGGCTACCTCGGCCTCAACGCCATCTACCCACACCTCTTTGCCGAGCCACTCACCCGTGGCGGCTACGTGGTGCTGGGCTTCGACTACCGCGGTAACGGCAAGAGCGAGGGCACACCGGGTCGTCTCTTGATCGAAGAGCAGGTTCGCGACATCAAGAGCGGCCTGACGTTCATCCGCGAGCAAGGCGAGGTCGTGCGCGACCGCGTGGCGCTGCTCGGCTGGGGCATGGGCGCCGGCAGCGTCATCGAGGTGGCTGCTCGCGATGAACGGCCGAGGGCCGTAATCGCGCTCAACGGCTTCTACAACGGTCGCTCCTTCCTGCGGGCGCGCCATGGCGACCTAGGGCTCAAGTCGCTTTGGGCGCGCCTCGAGGAGGACCGCGTGAAGCGCAGCCTTACTGGCCACGGTGAGTTCGCTGACCCATACGCCGTCTACCCTCTTGATCCCGCTACCAAGGCCGAGGTGGAGGCGAACCTGGTGCCGGTCCCTGGGTTCGGGCCGCAGACCGCGTTCGAGCTGCTCGAGTCGATACTCGCGTTCGACGCCGAGAGCGTGGTGCACAAGATCGCGCCAAGGCCGCTCTTCGTTGGCCACGGCGAACAGAACCAGTTGCACCCGTTCGAGGATGCGCTGTCGCTCTACGGCAAGGCCGAGCGGCCCAAGAAATTCTACCGGATCGAGGGCAAGCACAACGATTTCATGCGGCGCGATCACCCCAGTTTCGGTGCGCTCGCCGACACCCTGGTCGCGTGGCTCACCGAGCAGTTCGAAGCTATGGCCGCGAGCGGTTGAGCGCGCCCGAGTGGTTCAGGGGCGCCATCGACCTTCATGTTCACAGCCGCCCAAGCATCTTCCCGCGGTTGTTATCCGATCGCGAGGTCGTCGAGCAGGCGGTGATCGCAGGCATGCGCGCAGTCGTGCTCAAGGCCCACGAGGGATCGACAGTCGAGCGGGCGGCGATCGCCGAGGAGGCGGCAGTGGACGCCGCAGGGGCCGCGGCAGAGGCCACACTGTTGGCTCCAGCGTTGGCTCCAGCGTCGGCTCCAGCGTCGGCTCAAGTGTCGGCTCAAGCGTCGGCTAACCGGATCGGCGCGCCCGCGGAGTCCTCAGGTCCGCCCGTCGCGGTTCGCGGCGGCATCGTGCTCAACCACTTCGTCGGCGGCCTCAACCCGGTTGCGGTGGAGTTCGCCCTGGCCCTCGGTGGCGCGATCGTTTGGCTACCGACCATCCACGCCGACAACCACGTCAGCTTCTACGGAGACGTCGCCTTCAGGGAACAACGCGCCGGATACCAGCCCCGGCCGGTGCGTCCGATCAGCGTGCTTGACGACAGCGGCAAGCTGACCAAGGAGGCCTTCGAGGTACTGGAGGTCGTCGCCTCCCGCCCCAGCACCGTGCTCAACAACGGTCACTTGAGCGCGCGGGACACCGCGGTCCTGTTCCGGGAGGCCACGCGTCTTGGCGTTGTGAAGCTGATGGTCGCCCACCCGGAGTTGCCGCTGTCAGGGTACAGCCTTGACTTCCAACTCGAAATGGCAGAGCTCGGGGCGCTTATCGAGCGCTGCTACCTGCCGCATACCGAGCGTTGGGGCGCCTTCCCGCTCGAACGCACGGCCAGGGAGATCGGGCGGATCGGAGCGGAGCGCTGTGTGCTCTCCACCGACCTAGGTCAGGCGGACGGCCCCGCGCCGGTGGAGGGTCTGGTGCGGTTCGGCTCGGCGCTCATCGAGAACGGAGTGCGACGGGCCGAGATCGAGTTGATGGTCAAGCACAACCCCGCTGAGCTGCTGGGGCTCTAGCGTAGTCGGGGAAGGGACGGGCCGCCGGTTACGGCGCCGAGACGCGCTATTCCTGTGCACCCCTCAAGCAACGCTCCCATCGGCCCGCCACGGCTTCAGCCACGGCGCCAGCAGCGCCACGATCAGCGGGAAGGCCGCACAGACGAGCAGCACCGGTGTGTAACTGCCGACGGCGTCGAATCCCAGCGCCACGACCAGCGGGCCGACCGATGTGCCGGCGACGGAGATCGTGCTCACCAACCCCTTGATAGCGCCGATATATTTGCGACCGAAGTAGTAGGCGTGAACGCTGGCCTTGACAGCTCCACTGAAGCCTTGCGTGGCGCCGAGCACCGCGCCGTAGATGAACACGCTGCGCGAACCGGTGGCCAGCGCGGCCAGCGCGAGGGTTAGCGCCAGGAGCAGCTGCCCGCCGCTAAGCAGGAAGCGGGGCTGTACCCGGTCCATTAGGGCGCCGCCGAGCAGGTTCGCACCGGCCGTCGCGGCCGCGATCGGCACGAACACGGTGGCTGCCTCAACGCGGTCCAGTCCGGTGCTGGCCATGATGCTGTAGTGGTGGAAGATCAAGGCGGTGCCGAGCATCGCGACGAGGAAATCGCCGACGGTGAAGAGCCAGAACGTCCTGGTGCGCCGCGCCTGCGCCACCGAGTAGTTCTGTTCGCGAGGAGCGTCGGCGGTGACCGGGAGCCCGTCGGGCCGCAAGCCGTAGCGTTCCGGTTGCACGCGGTAGAAAAGTGCGCCGACCGGGATCATCACGACCGCAACCAGCAGGCCAAGCACCATGTACGCCCCGCGCCATTCGAACGCGCCGATCAGCACCTCGATCAACAGTGGGAACACGGCGGTTGCTGCCGCCATGCCCAGGCCGAGCAGCCCGACGGCGAGACCGCGGCGGCGCACGAACCAGATGTTCACCGCGTGTAGGCTGACCAGCGAAAGTGACCCTTGTCCGAGCGCCCGGATGAGCACGAAGCCGACGAGAAGCATGAGCAGGCCCTGCACCAGGCCCATGAACACGCACGCTAGCGCGAACAGCGAGGCGATCACCACCACGCCGACTCGAGGACCGTGCCGGTCGATGAACCGGCCGACGAACGGCAGCGTTAGCGCGCCCGTAAGCGTGCCGATGGTGTAGAGCAGCGATACGGTCGAGCGCGTCAGGCCGAGGTCCTCGATGATCCGGTCGAGGAAGACCGACACGCCAAGCGTCTGACCCGGCGCGGTCATGAACATGCCCAGCGTTGCCGCCGCCAGCAGGGTCCAGCCGTAGTAGCCGCGCGCGCTGCTTACGACGCGGCTGTTGAGCGGCTTGGTTGACTCTGCGGGGTCTGGAGACATGCCGTCGAGTGTACTGGTCGCCCAACCTTAGCGATCGATCGAGCGGCGCTACTCGCCTCTAACTCTTCCGTGAGGCAGCAAACCGCCTCCCGTAACCCCGCCGTCACCCGGGGCGGCTGGGGACGTCACCCCAACAGAGGTAGCGTGCGGCACAAGCTTGCACGGTTACCGAGAATGTGCGCGACCTGAACGTCGCGGACGGCGCTCGATCATTCTCGGTATGAAGTCGCTCGGAGGCTCTGGCAACGGCAGCCCGCCCAGGCGTGACTTTGTGGCGATTTCCCAACTGCTGACGGCACTGACGAACACCTGGTTGGCGGCATCACCGACCGCCGCCACGACGGTCGTCGATAGCTTGGCTTCGGCGGCACACCACCAAAGGAAGGCATGCGTATCGAACAACAGTCTCATTCGAAGAACAGGCGGAAGCCGGCAGGAAGCTCTTCAAAGAAGTAGCTTCGAGAACTGGATCTTCGCCTCGTGAACGTTCATTGACTTCGACATCGCGGCAATATAGACCAAGCAGTGGACTAAGCAATTACTTTCGCTTGGCGGGCAGTTAACCGAAGGCACGACCCGAGCACCTCAGAGCCAGGCATCACCCTCCGCCGGCGGCCCACGCCCCGCGCAAGAACCGCAAGCCATCCCGGACGATTGAGTCCTGGTCGGGCGCCACTTCTCGCCACAGGGCGACAGCGGCCGCTATCGACTCCACTTCCGGCGTGAAGGACTCGATGATGATGTCGCCCGCGTAGGCGCCGTCGGCCAAGACCGCCATTATCGAACGCCAGGCGACCTGGCCAGTTCCCGGCACGCCGCGGTCGTTCTCGCTCGCATGTAAGTGGTACAGGCGCTGACCTGCGCGTCTCACGGCGTCGGGGCTGTCCTTCTCCTCTAGGTGCATGTGAAAGGTGTCGAGGTGCAGACCCACGGCGTCGCTGCCAACGGCGTCGCACAGCTTCAAGCCTTGCTCCACGGTGTTCAACCTGTCGGTCTCGAAGCGGTTGAGGACCTCGAGCGCCAGGACGACTCCGCGACCTGTCGCTTCCTGAGCCAACTCCCGTAGGCTGGCTGCCACTCGGTCGAACTCGGCGCTGCGCTCATCGGGTGGCAGCCGGCGAGCCAAGCCGACCGAGCCGTAGATAGGGCCACAGATCACGCGGGCGCCGAGCGTGACGGCCAGGTCCATCAGGCCAACTACATACGCCTTGGTGCTCTCGGCGACAGCGCGGTCGGCGCTGCCGACGTCGCGGCCGGGACCGAAAGCTCCGCAGACCGCGGCACCGATGCCGTGGCGGTCGAGCTCGGCACGTAGCGCGGCGCCGTCGACCAGGTCCAACTCTTCGACAGCGACTTCGAGCACCTCGGCACCAAGTTCGGCTGCGTGCCCTACCAAGTCGAGGTCGGAGGCCGTGGTGAACGGTGACCGCCAGATGAACGTGTTCGCCCCGAAGCGAGGGCCGCTGCCAGCGGCCGCCGAATCGCCCCCGCGCCTCGAGTCCCCCGGCACGGTATTCATGCCTGTCGCCATCGCGGCCTCAAACCGCTAGCCGCGTCGTCGAGTACAGCGAACGTGTGCTGATCGATGGTCACGTCGAACACCTCCGCGATCACACTAGTCCAGCCGTGCAGGAATTACACCCGCGGATCTCGGCGTCGATGCCAAGGACCTCGGCCCACAACGGGAACGCGCGCATGATCGACGAGCTGCCGGTCCCGCTACACGATGCCGAACGCCCGCGAAGCCCGCGCCACCTTGCGGAACCCGGCGATGTTCGCACCGAGCACGTAGTCGTCGGGTAGGCCGAACTCCTCGGCCGATTCGCGGCAGCGCCGGTGGATGTTCTTCATGATCTCCTGCAGGCGCTCATCGGTCTTCTGGAAGCTCCAGCGGTCGCGGCTGGCGTTCTGTTGCATCTCCAGCGCCGACGTCGCGACGCCGCCGGCGTTGGCGGCTTTGCCCGGCCCGAAGGCGACCTCCGCTACCTGAAACGCCCTCACCGCGCCCGGGGTGCATGGCATATTCGCGCCCTCGGCGACCGCCACGACGCCGTTGGCGACAAGCCTCTCGGCGTCGGCGGTGTTCAGCTCGTTCTGGGTGGCACACGGGAACGCCGCCTCGCACGGCACCTCCCACACGGGCACGCCTTCGCGGTATTCGGCTCCCGGCCGCTTCTCGACGTACTCGGAGATGCGCCGGCGCCGTACCTCCTTGAGGTCCTTGAGCAACTCGAGGTCGATGCCGTCAGGATCGTGAACGCAGCCACCCGAGTCACTGCAGGCCACCACCTTGGCGCCGAACTGCTGAAGCTTCTCGATGGTGTAGATCGCGACGTTACCCGAACCGCTAACGACGCAGGTGCGCCCTTCTAGCGACTCGCCGCGCGCCGCGAGCATCTCCTGCGCGAAATAGACACAGCCGTAGCCCGTAGCCTCCTTGCGTACCCGCGAGCCGCCCCAGTCGAGCCCCTTGCCTGTCAACACGCCGGCTTCGTAACGGTTGGTGATCCGCTTGTACTGACCAAATAGATAACCGATCTCACGCTCGCCGACGCCGACGTCACCGGCGGGCACATCGGTGTACTCGCCGAGGTGGCGGTGTAGCTCGGTCATGAAGCTCTGGCAGAAGCGCATGATCTCGTGCTCGCTGCGGCCCTTCGGGTCGAAGTCGCTGCCACCCTTGCCCGCCCCGATGGGCATGCCGGTAAGCGCGTTCTTGAAGATCTGCTCGAACGAGAGGAACTTGACCGTGTCGAGCGTGACGCTTGGGTGGAAGCGCAGCCCGCCCTTGTAAGGGCCGAGCGCGCTGTTGAACTGGATGCGGAAGCCGCGGTTGACGTGCACGACGCCGGAATCGTCCATCCATGGGACGCGGAAGATTATCTGCCGCTCGGGTTCGCAGATGCGGTCGATGAGCTTGTCCTCTAAGTACTCGGGATGTTTGGCCACCAACGGGCCGAGCGAGCCAAGGACCTCGTCGACCGCCTGCAGGAAGTCGCGCTCGCCCTGGTTGCGGTGCTCGATGCGGGCTTGGATCTCACGGAGTGCCTCTCCGCGATCTTGGGTTCTTGGGAAAGTCACCACAGAAGCTTACGTTGGTGAGGGGTTGGCGAAGGTGCTTGAGGCGGAACCCGGGGTCTCTCCGCGAGACCCTATGACGGTGCGTACATCATTACAGCGCCTCCGATTGAGGCCTCTCCACGGGGTCGTACGCGATGCCTACAGCACCTACACCGCCTCCTCGTAGGACCGCCGAGAGACACCTTCAGGCCTTGCTTGTCCCGTCCACCCGCCGCCCGCGACCTGCGGCATTACCACTTCCACCCATCACGGTTGCATCACGGCCGCTCCTCTAGCCTTCCCATCAGGCCGAGGCGCTCAAGGCCTCACGGTGGGCGCCCGGGCTGGAAATGGAGGTAACGACATGAGCCTTCGTCGACGCGAACAACCTGGCGGTGAGAGGAGGGCCAAGGTGAGAGCCCCACCTGCCGAAACCAGGAACAGGGACCACGTCCTGAGCTTCATCGCCGCCCTCAACGGCGAGGGCAAGACGGGCGCGGTGCTTGAGCATTACTCCCGGTCACAAGCCCTCGACCTGAAGATCGCCAGCTTCGAAGCCTCCTACCCGGGCTTCCGCATCTACCCGCTCGACGCGTTCTCAGAGCGCGACCTGGTGGTCGTGCGGTATGCCGTCGACTTCGGGACGAGATTCGCGCCACCTGCCGCGCCTCTCCTCGAGCTGCTCGAGTCGATCGCGATCTTCCGTGTGCATGACAGGTTCATCACCGACCTTTGGCTGGAGTCTGACGTGCTGTCCCAGGTGATCGATACCGACGGGATGGAAGCTCCGGACCCGCAGCCGCGGGCGGAAGCTCTCTTAGGTGTGGAGCAGCGAGACGGAAAGCTGAGGGGCGACACCGAAGCCAGCCGGTCGCTGGTGCTGGGCTACTTGGCGGCGCTCAACAAGCAGCGCAAGACCAAACACAACATCGCCCGCTTCGTCACCGATTCGGCATTGGCTGGGCACGTCAAGGCTTTCGAGGCGGGGTTCCCGGGATACAACCTGCTAGCCGATGAAGTGATCGCCGCTGGCGACCGCGTGGCCGTGCGCTTCCATACCAGGCAGCGTCACGTGCACGACTTCATGGGCGTCCCCGCGACCGGCCTCGAGGTGACGATCACCGGGATCGTCATCTACCGCGTGGAAGACGGGAAGATCGCCGAGCACTGGCAGCAGGCTGACCTGTGGACGTTGATGCAGCTACTACAGGCCGGCCCCGACGTGACCAAGCAGCAGTTGATCGAGAAAAAGGCGCGCAGGGGAGCCACAAAGTGACAACAATCATCACCGCCATGGGGCAGTCGACCGGCGGTTGAGCTAGCGCTCAGGCACCGCTGCCGCGCTCGACCGGGCGCATGCTCGGTTGGTGTAGAACAGGCGGATGACCCCGTTCCTCGAACTGATGCTCGTCCTCGCCGTGATAGTGCTCGGCGCCAAGCTCGCCGGTTGGGCCCTGGGGAAGCTCAACCAACCGACCGTGGTCGGCGAGATCGCTTTCGGACTGCTGCTTGGCCCGACGGTGTTCGACCTGCTCGGCCAGCCGCTGTTCACGCACGCGGCGGCGACCGGCGAGACGATCCACATGATGGCCGAGCTGGGGGTCGTGCTGCTCATGTTCCTGGCGGGCCTCGAGACCGACCTCGGCGCCATGCGCCGCGTCGGCTTGCCGGCCATCAGCGCGGCCATCGGCGGCGTGGTGTTGCCGTTTTTCGGCGGCTGGGGCTTCGGCGTCCTGGTCGGGTTGCCGATAAACGAGTCGATCTTCATCGGCACCATCCTCACGGCCACCAGCGTGTCGATAAGCGCGCAGACGCTGCTCGAGCTCAAGAAGCTCCGCACCAAGGAGGGTATGACCATCCTCGGCGCGGCGGTCATCGACGACGTGCTCGGCATCCTCATGCTGTCGGTGGTGGTGGCGCTGTTCGCCACCGCGGGCGGTCCGGCTCCCGCCCTCTGGCTGGTCGTGGTGAAGATGGTGGCGTACTTCGTGATCGCCGTGGCCATCGCCCCATTGGCCAGAGCGTTCCTTAAATGGTTCTCGAGGCTGCCGCTCAACCAGCCGCTGACCGCGGCGGCACTAGTGCTGGTACTTGTCTACTCGTGGTCGGCCGAGTTCCTCGGCGGGCTGGCCGCCATCACCGGCGCGTACCTCATCGGCATCCTGCTCGGCAACACCGAGTTCAAGGAGAGGCTCGAGAGCGTCACCCAAGTCTTCACCTACGGCTTCTTCGTATCGATCTTCTTCGTCGACATCGGCATGCGCGCCAACCTGCGCGAGGCGCTTAGCGGTCCGCTGGCGTGGCTCGGTCTGGCCATCATCGTCATCGCCATCGTCGGCAAGGTCGTGGGCAGCGGCGTGGGGGCGCGCCTCACTGGCTTCAGCAACAACGAGGCGCTGCGCGTGGGAACCGGTATGGTCTCGCGCGGTGAGGTCGGCCTTATCGTCGCCGCCATCGGCGTCGAGCGGCAGGTGATCACGCCGGAGATCTTCTCCTTGATGGTGCTCATGGTGGTCGTGACCACCCTGATAACGCCGATGTTGCTGCGGCTCAGCTTCCGCGCGGGGCCTGCTGCCGAAGGGTGAGTAGGGCCGGCGGTCGAGTTAGCTGCTCGGCGCCCCCTGAGGGAAGCGGACTAGGCGTCCGTCCCGGTCGCGGGGGAGTCACCAGGGCAGCGCCGGATCGCCGTGTACAGCTCGTTTACTACTCAGGCGTGTCGTCAGGAACCACGGCCAAGGGTGCCACGGGAGGCGCGGATTTCTCATGACCACAACTGTAATTGCCGGATTACCTCTTTGCACAAACTAACGGGTACGGTCCGCACATTTTCACGGGCTCCCTTGCACGCTGTATAGCTAGAAGCCGACTTCTGTTCCATTGTGAATTGACATGTTGCAACCAATGGTCGTAATCTCTTGCATCCTCGGACGATTGCTGGGCACGCCGCCAGCTCAACGCAGTCAACGCGATGCGGTCGACTCACCCCGGGGAGCTAGGAGGCGCGGGTGTTGGAGAAGTTCGCTCGACGGTCTTTAGGTACCCACTTACAGTGGCGCCACACCCAGCCTCGTCGTGGCCGTCGAGTCCGGTCCACCGTGACCGTCGGTGCGGTGTTACTCGCGTCCGCGGCAAGCGCGCAAGGCGCCACCATCGACTCCGGTGACACCGCCTGGTTGCTCACCTCTACCGCGCTGGTCCTCATGATGACCATCCCCGGCCTTGCACTTTTCTACGGAGGACTGGTCCGCAAGAAGAACGTCCTCGCCACCTTGCTGCAGACGTTCACCGTGACCGCGCTGGTAAGCGTCCTGTGGTTCGCGTTCGGCTACTCCTTGGCCTTCAGTAGCAACGCCAATGACGGACTAAACGCCTTCATCGGTGGGATGAGCAAGGCGTTCTTCGAGGGCGTTGGGCCCACTGCCGTCGTCGGCACCATCCCAGAGGTGCTGTTCGCCGTCTTCCAGATGACCTTCGCGATCATCACGCCGGCCCTGATCCTGGGCTCCTTGGTCGAGCGGATCCGCTTCTCGGCAGTGCTCTGGTTCACCTCTCTGTGGGTGCTGTTCGTCTACTCGCCCATCGCGCACTGGGTCTGGGGCGGCGGGCTCCTGGCTAATGCCGGCGTGCTCGACTTCGCCGGCGGCAACGTGGTGCACATCAACGCCGGCGTGTCAGCGCTCGTGGCTGCCTTGATCCTCGGCAAGCGCAAGGACTTCGGCAAGACGGCGATCGAACCGCACAACCTCGTCCTCACCCTTATCGGCTCGGCGTTGCTGTGGGTCGGCTGGTTCGGCTTCAACGCCGGCTCCGCCCTTGGCGCGAACGCTCTGGCGGCCACAGCGATGGCCAACACGCAGATCGCCACCGCCGCGGCCGCGCTCACCTGGATGTTCGTCGAGTGGGCGGCGCGCGGCAAACCGACGGTACTCGGCACCACGTCTGGCGCCGTGGCCGGTCTGGTGGCCATCACTCCCGCCGCCGGTTTCGTCGCTCCGGTTGGCGCCTTCATCATCGGCATCTGCGGCGCGGCCTGCGCGTACCTTGCCGCCGTGCAACTCAAGAAGGCCCTCGGTTACGACGACTCCCTCGACGTGTTCGGCATCCACGGCGTCGCCGGACTGGTCGGCGCGGTCCTCACCGGTGTTCTCGCCACCACCGCGGTCAACCCAGCGTCGGCAGGGGCCAACCTCGGCACACAGCTTTACGGCGTACTCATCACGGTCGCCTACTCGGCGGTTGCAACGGCCGCGCTGACGCTACTGGTCAAGGCCGCGGGCGGCCTCAGGGTTCCCGAGGAGCACGAGGAGGCCGGCCTCGACCTAGCACTGCACGGGGAGGCGATTATCTAGCGGCAGCCATCGGCCCGAGTCATTTAAAATGCCTCCATGGTCAACGGCCGCGACAACCTTGGCATCGTTCTCGCCTCTCTGCTGCTAGCCATCGGCCTAGTGGTCGCGGCACTGGTGGTAATCCGCGGGTTCGAGCGAGTAAGGGGGATGGAGGCGTCAGTCCTCGACGTCACCGGCTCCGCCGACCGGGTGGTTACCTCCGACCAGGTGAAATGGGTCGGCGGCTTCTCGCGACGGGTCGACTCCACATCGCTCGACGAAGGCTACCGCCGCATGAGCGACGACCTCGACGAAGTCCTCGACGTGTTGGCCGACGACGGCTTCGACCGCGACGACCTGACCATCCGCCCGGTCACGGTCAACGGCGTCTACCGGGAGTGCTTCGACGCCGGGCCCGACTGCGTGCGCGAAGTCATCGCTTACGAGCTGGAACAGTGGTTCACGTTGAGCTCCGACCAGGTGGATACGGTGACGCAGCTCGCACAGGACGCCCAGCCGTTCGTCGACGCCGGCCTCAACTACCAGACGATCTCGCTCGAATACTTCTACTCGGAACTCGCCGCGGCGCGGCCCGAGCTGCTCGCCGAGGCCATCCGCGACGCCCAGCTCCGCGCCGAGGCGATCGCGTCCGCAACAGGCTCCCGCGTCGGGCACCTGCGCTCGGCCGACAGCGGCGTCTTCCAAGTGACGCAGCTAAACTCGACCGAGGTGTCCTCCTTCGGCATGTACGACACCAGCACCATCGAGAAGCGCATAACCGCAGTGGTGCACGCCAGCTTCGCGTTGCGTTAGCGCCGCGTGCTGTCTCGTCAGCGTGGCCGCCGACAGCCCACATAGAAGTCGATCGTGGAGGAGCCTCGACGCGATGTTCGGGCAGGACGCCGATGAGGCCGCGCTCACGCCAGCGCCCAGCTCTCATGCCGGTCGAGAACCATGACCCATGGCAACCGCTTCCAAGCCCGACCGGATCGCCCCGATGCTGGCCAAGGCCGTCGCATCCGTGCCAGAGCCCGACGCAGTTGAGGGCGGGCTCCTCTACGAGCCGAAGTGGGATGGCTTTAGGGCGATCGTGTACTTCGAGGGCGGCGACGTCGAGATCGGCAGCCGCGGCTCAAAGTCGCTCACGCGCTACTTCCCGGAGATGGTCGAGGCGTTCCTGCAACTACTCCCCGAACCGTGCGTTCTCGATGGGGAGCTCATCGTGCCGCTCGGCGAACCCGGACAGCAGAAGCTCGACTGGAGCGCCCTCACTCAGCGAATCCATCCCGCCGATAGCCGCGTTCAACGGTTGGCCGCAGAGACCCCAGCGCTGTTCGTGGCGTTCGACCTGTTGCGGCGAGGTGAAATAGACCTTATGGACCGGCCGTTCGGGGAACGAAGGGCCGAGCTGGAGGATCTGCTTGACGGGATTGCGTCTCCCATTCACCTCACGCAAGTAACGAAAGACCTGGAGCTGGCCCGTAGCTGGCTCGAAGAGTTCGAGGGCGCGGGGCTAGACGGTGTGATCGCCAAGCCGCTCGCGGAGCCGTACGCACCGGGTAAGCGAAGGATGTTTAAGGTCAAGCACCACCGCACCGCCGACGTCGTCGCGGTCGGCTACCGCACCCACAAGTCGGGAACGGGCGTCGGCTCGCTCCTCGTCGGCCTTTACGACGCCAGCGGCGAGCTTCTTAACGTCGGCGGGGTATCCGCATTCAGCGACAAGATGCGCCTGGAGCTGATCGATGAGCTGGAACCCCTGGTCGAACGTGACGCAGCCGGCGAGCCGGTGCTCGGCGAGACCGAGCGCAGCCGCTTCAGCTCCGGCAAGGACGTCTCATTCGTGAAGCTAAGGCCCGAGAGAGTGCTTGAGGTGCGCTACGACCACATGGAGGGAGACCGGTTCCGGCACACCGTACAGTTCGAGCGCTGGCGGCCTGATCGCGAGCCGCGGTCGTGTACCTTCGAGCAACTCGAGGTGCCGGTGGTGTACGACCTTAGTCGGGTGTTGCGGTAGCGGGTCCGTCAACCGAGGCGGCGCTTTCCTCCCGCTCGAGCCTATCGCCGAGACTACTGACGATCTCGTATACCTGCTCGGTTGACAGGGCCGGCGCCCAATGAGTGGCGCCTTCCAGCATGTCGATGGCTCTCAACCTCGTCCCATAAGTCGCAGCCGGCTGGGAGGCGACCAGCTCGAGCAGACGTTCGTCAAGCGAGCTTATGCCCATGCCGGTAGCCACGACCAATGCCTCCAAAGCGCTCGGGGTGAAGTTGAAGCCGTGCGCTTGGCGGAGGGCTCGTTTTAGAGATCCTTTCGCCTCCCCTGACTCTCCTCGGGACATGAACACCTCGGCTTCGAGAAGGTCGGCGCCTATCGCGCACCTAATTCGGTCGCGCACGGGGGGTGACGAGGCGCTGTGTGACCTGATCGCCGCAATGTGTTCGGTCGCGACCCCGAGGTCACCAACGTCGACGGCCAACCGAGCGAGTAGTGCATGGTCCTGCGGAGCCGGGCTGGTTCGTAGCTCGTCGAGTGCAATGCCAAGTCCGCTGTCCGGTCGTCCTCGCAGAAGAAACATGTGCGCGCGGTGGTGGGCCGCTTCACGACGAAGCTCCTCTAGCTTCTGAGGCGGCATGTCGCTGCTAATGTAGCTCTCGGCTGCAGCGGCGGAGGAGTCGGCGGCGTCGAGGTCTCCTCTTTCCCGCTCTATGGAACACAACGTGAAGAGCGCCCCTGGCAGCACGAGGTCATCCCCAAAGTCTTCGTGCGCGATCGCCACGGCTTCCCTCATCACCTCAAGGGTCCCTGATGCCGGGCCATGGGATTGCAGCAGGTGCAACGCGTAGTTCCTGAGCCGCCAAACCAGCTGGAGCGCATTGCCATCCTGCTTCGCCAGGTCTATCGACTCGATAGCAAGCCGCCCCGACTCGTGCACGTCGCTGGTCGTGACGGCGAGGTTCATCAACAGCCGGCCGGTGGCCAGTCCCAAACCGTGTTGGCGAGTGAAAGCCAGACCCTCCTGCCACCGCTTGCGAGCCGACTCGAGGTCGCCTCCTTGGGCAAGGGCGATGCCGTGCACGGTCACCAGGAACGCCAGGTCCTCTGGGCTACCGGCACGCCGGTGAGCGTCCAGTTCCTCTTCGATTATGGATCGCGCCTCCTCGAAGCGGTTCAGCTGCAACAGGTGAGCGACCCGGCTCCCTGCGAGTTTCGACCAGAGGGCGTTCTTGGTCGTGTGGCGTTGCAGGGCGGCCCGCATCAGGTCGAGGCATTCGGAGTGGCGTCCATGGGCGTTGTGAAAGCGATCGAGTACCGGCAGCATAGTTGCCACGAGGTCCCAGCGCTCGCGCCTGACGGCCCAGTCCCATGCAGCCCGCGCGTTGTCAAGTTCCAGCCCGACCTCGCCGAGGGGCGTCTTCGCGCCGGCCTCTCCCACGGCTGCGGAGCGAGCACCGAGGAAGCCGCCGTAAAACTCCGCATGCCGATCGCGGACCCTCTCCTCGTCGTCAGGGTCTTGCTGCAATCGCTCCCTGGCATAGAGCCTCACTAGCGGGTGCATCTCGAAACGACCGTGGTCACGCCGGAGGAGCGACCTATCGAGCAGGGCGGCGAGGTCGGCGATGGTAGCGCTGGCGCAGGCTGCGCCAGCTTGTCGCGAGAAGCCCCCGGAAAACACGGAGAGGTCACGCAGAACTTTCTGACGGCCCGCGATGAGCAGACGCCAAGAGTGGTCGAACACGGCTCGCAGGCTCGAGTGCCGGTCCACTCCCTCTGGGTCGACGTGCGAGAGGAAGTCTAGGTTCTGCGACAACTCCGCCGCGACCTCGTCGGCTGGCAGCGACCGGACGAGCGAGACCGCCAGCTCGATGCCCAACGGGGAACCGGCGACGAGCCGACAGATATCGATGATCGGTGACAGGTTCGACTCGTCGATCACGAACGTGGGCTCGGTGCGTCTCGCCCGCGTAACGAACAGCTGCAAGGCGTCGAAGTAGCGCTCTCGTCCGTGTGCCTCGTTGGCGTTGTCCGGGAACACCATGCCCTCAAGGTGGTAGACCTGCTCCTCGGGAAGCCCGAGCGGCTCTCGTGAGGTGATCACCAGCCGCAGTCCAGGACACTTCTCAAGCGGTTCCAGCAGCATCCGGGCGCCAGCGGTGAGGTGTTCGAAATTGTCCAGCACGAGCAGCAGGCGCTCGTTCCCGATGTGCTCGATTACGCTTCGAACCGGATCTGGGGCTGGGGCGTCGAAGACCTCCAGGGAGGAGGCGACATGTGCCCAGATCTCCGCCCCTTCAGAGGCGCCGGCGAGCGGCACGAAGAACGCCCGGTCGAAGTCGCGCCTCTGCAACGCCTGCTGGGCCACGGCGAACGCCAGCCTTGATTTGCCCATGCCTCCGAGTCCCGTGATGGTCAAGAGCGGGGCACGTGTCGTGATGAGCTCGCTTAGTTCTTCCAGCTCGGCCTCCCTGCCGACGAACGAGGTCCCGATGGGGGCGAAGTTGTGCTGGCTCGGCGCCGTGCCCGAGAGCCGGTTCGGTGGCGGGGGTCGGGCGGTCTCCAGCAACGTGATCCCCAGTGCCGCAGCTTCATCACGCAGGGACCTCGCTTGCGGACTGCCCGTGACCGAGAGCACGGCATGGAGTCGTGCCAACGCTTCATCGCCGAACGCGATGCCGCCAAGGTGCGACTTCACGACTCGCTCCGCCAAGCGCCTTGCCTGGTGCGCCGTCCCCTTCGACAGCAACTCTTCTGAGAGGGCCAAGGCGGCGTCGTTGACGCGTGCCAGGAGGAACTCGCGCGTGCCGAACAGCCACTCCTCCAGCTCGGCGTTGCCGGCGGGCACATCGATGCCCGCGAGGAACTCGCCGCCGTCGAGCCTGTCGACTGCATGCCAGTCGCCGCGCACGGCTGCGTCAAGGAGTTGCGCAGCGTCGCACTCGACCCTGGTCAAGACGGTCGACTGGTCGGACTCCACGGCGCCTGCCGCGGCTGCACGAAGCTGCGCCAACGCCACCGTCAGGCTTTGGCGCGGGTTCAGGGCGTCGGGCCAGAACAGCTCTGCTAAGTAACGGCGTGGCTTGGGGCCCTCAAGGGCGAGGAAGGCCAGCAGGAAGAGTGGTTTTGGTCGACGAAAGCTGGCTCCAGATAGCGCGAGACCCCCGAGGGTGCGCAGGAGCATGGCGCATCATAGGGCCGCTCTGGGCCTGAGTCAGATAGGCGGATAGCGCTCGTTTAGCGAGCGTTTAGTGGGTGCTGCCTAACCTTCTGTCTGCCCGAACCAAGCTCGGGTGGCTAGGAG
>DASROV010000359.1:0-11949 GCA_035646755.1 Trueperaceae bacterium
CGGCCTTGTGAAGCGCCTTGAAGACGTTGGGGTTGAGCGAGTGGTACTCGCCGGCCTTGCGGAAGCGGTAGAGCCCGCGGTCGGTGAGCTTGCCGGTTGCCGCGGCGGCGTCGCCGTAGGCGTCGAGGTGGAACGCCAGCACGTCGAGAGCCACGGTCTCCAGGGTCGCGCCCCCAAGGTGGGCGGGGGTACCGTAGAAGTAGCGCTCGATGACGTCGTCACAGAGGCCGACGGTCTCGAACACCTGGGCTCCGCGGTAACTGGCCAGCGTGCTAATGCCCATCTTCGACATGATCTTGAGCAGGCCCTTCTCGACGGCAGCGATGTAGTCGGCGACGGCAGCGTCCGGGTCGCGTGGCTCGTAACCCTTGCCGCCCGCGGCGACGTGCCTCGCGGTGGCCAACGCCAGGTAGGGGTGGATGAGCGCGGCGCCGAAGCCGATCAAGCAGGCAAAATGGTGGTCCTCGCGCGGCTCGCCGGTATCGCACACGATTGCCGCCCTGGTGCGCCTGCCGACCAGCAGCAGGCGGTGGTGGACCGCGCCGACGGCCAACAGCATCGGCACTGGGGCCTGCTCCTCGCCGGCCCCGCGGTCGGACAGGATGAGCACCGAGACGCCGTCCTCGACCTGGTCCTGGGCCGCGTCGGCGAGCTCGTCGAGGGCGGCAGCAAGACCGCGGGGGCCGGCGTCCACCGGGAAGCTGCAGTCGAGGACCGCGCTCTTGAGCGTGCGCACGTCCTTGAGCGCCTCGAGAGTGGCGGCGTCGATTATCGGCCCCGGGAAGCGAGCCACCATGGCCGCCTCCGACTCCTCCTCGAGCACGCTCGAGCGCGGGCCGAGCACGGTGCCAAGCGACATCACCAGGCGCTCGCGCAACGGGTCGATGGGCGGGTTGGTGACCTGCGCGAAGCGCTGCTTGAAGTAGCGGTAGAGCTGCTGCGGTTGCTGCGATAACACCGCCAGCGGGGTGTCGTCGCCCATCGAGCCCATGGGTATCTCGCCGTGGAGCGCCATCGGCTGGAAGATGCGGTCGTAGTCCTCGCTCGAGTAGCCGAACAGGCGTTGCTTGCGGCTCAACTCCTCGGGTTCCCAGCTCGGCGCAGCTACCTCGGGCCTGTCGAGCTGCACCGCGTGGCGCTCGACCCACTCGCGGTACGGCCTGCGTTTGGCGTAGCGGGCCTTTATCTCCTCGTCGCGCAGCAGCGTGCCCTCCAGCGTGTCGACGGCGAGCAGGCGCCCGGGTCCAAGCCGGCCGCGCTCGATGACGCGGTCCTCCTCGAGCGGCAGCACCCCGGCCTCGGAGGCGACGATGAGCAGGTCGTCCGACGTCAGCCAGTAGCGCTGCGGGCGCAGCCCGTTGCGGTCGAGGCCGGCGACGGCGTAGCGCCCGTCACTTAGCGCCAACGCGGAAGGCCCGTCCCACGGCTCCATCAGGGTCGCGTGGTAGTCGAAGAAGCCCCTGAGGTCCTCGTCGACTTCGCCGTCCTGCTCGTAGGCCTGCGGCACCAGCATCAGCAGCGCGTGGAGCAGGTCGCGGCCCGACAGCGTGAGCAGTTCGAGGGCGTTGTCGAGCGCGGCCGAGTCGGAGCCGCCGGCCTCGATTATCGGCAGCAAGTCGCGCACGTCCTTACCCCAGACGTGGCTGGCGAGCCGCGGCTCGCGGGCGCGCATGAAGTTGACGTTGCCCTGCAAGGTGTTTATCTCGCCGTTGTGCCCGAGCAGCCTGAAGGGCTGCGCGAGCGACCACCGTGGCAGCGTGTTGGTGCTGTAGCGCTGGTGGAAGACGGTGATGGCGGTCTCGTAGTCGGGATCGGCAAGGTCGAGGTAGAAGTTGTGCAGCTGATCGGCGCCCATGAGGCCCTTGTAGCTGATCGTCCTGCTGGAGAACGAGCAGACGTAGGCGCGGCCGAGGCCGGCCTCGGCCAGGCGCCGCTCGATACGCTTGCGTGTCAGGTAGAGGGTTCGTTCGAACGCCTCGTCAGACTGCCAGGCCGGCTTGCTCACCAGCGCCTGACGCATCACCGGGCGCCGCATTCTAGCCTCGTCACCCAACACCGAGTCGTCGAGCGGCGGCTCGCGCCACATCAACCGCTTAAGGGGGCTGCGGGCGATCTCGTCGCGGATTAGGGCGTAGATGCGCTCGTAAGGCCCGTCGTTGGCGGCGAAGAACACGCCTACGCCGAGGTCGCGGTCGCGTTCGAGCACGATGCCCTTGGCGTCGAGCTCGCGACGGAACAGCCGGTGCGGGATCTGCGTGAGCACGCCGGCGCCGTCGCCGGTCTTGCCGTCGGCGCTAACGGCGCCGCGATGCGCTAGGTTGGCCAGCGCGCGTAGACCGTGCGCCAAGACGTCATGACTGCGGCGGCCGCCCACATGGGCGACGAACCCTACGCCGCACGCGTCACGTTCCAGCGGCCAGGCGAGCGTCGTGACGTCTGAGTACTGCTGCATCTACATCCTCTCTGGAGCGCGTCGTCGATAGCGGCAAACTTGGGCTGGCGAGAGTCGGGTACCAGGCCGGTCGACCGACCGTGCTGCGGTGGTCGAGCTAACGCGCTGCGAGACGTTATGAAGGACGTCGGACGCGGGCGCGCGTAAGGTGTGCCGCATGCGCGGTGCCGGGCCGGCGATGGGAAAGAGTACGCGTCACCCCGGTCCATGTCAAGCATCGCACGAGTAATTATGCGGCATTATTCACCCGTACAGGACGGTATTCTCTAGCCGAGCGACCTAGGTTCTCAAGACCACCGCGCTGTCAGGTGCGCGTCACCCGGCTGCCCGCGCGGCGCGCCGGCGACCGAGGGCGGCGAGCAGCGGCGGGGCGAAAAGCGCCAACGCGGCGATTATCAACAGCGTTAGCGACAACGGCCGCGTGAGGAACACCGAGTAGTCGCCCTGACTGATGGCCATGGCCCGCCTGAACTGCGCCTCGGCCATCGGGCCGAGGATCATGCCGATGACCGCCGGCGCCACCGGGAAGCCGTGCCGGCGCATGAGGAAGCCGATGAACCCGATCACGTAAAGCGCGATGAGGTCGACCACCGAGTTCGACAGGCTGTAGGTGCCGAGCGTGGCGAACACCAGGATGCCGCCGTACAGCAGCGGCCGCGGGATCGCCAACAGGCGCACCCAGATCCCCACCAGCGGCAGGTTGAGCACCAGCAGCATGAAGTTGCCGATGTAGAGGCTGGCGATGAGCCCCCAGACGAGGTCGGGCTCGCGTGAGAAGAGCAGCGGGCCCGGCTGTAGGCCGAACTGCTGGAACGCCGCCAGCATTATGGCGGCGGTCGCCGAGGTCGGCAGGCCGAGCGTGAGCAGCGGGACCAGCACGCCGGCCGCCGCGGAGTTGTTGGCCGCTTCGGGCCCGGCCACGCCCTCGATGGCGCCCTTGCCGAACTCCTCCTTGTGGCGGGACAACCGCTTCTCGATGGCGTAGGAGAGGAAGGTGGGGATCTCGGCGCCGCCGGCCGGCAACGCGCCGAACGGGAAGCCAAGGAAGCTTCCCCGCAACCACGGCCGCCACGACCTGCCCCACTCCGAGCGGTTCATCCAGATACTGCCCTTGATCGGCTCGATGTGCGCCTTGCCGTGGCGCTGGCGCGAGGCGACGTAGAACGTCTCCCCCACCGCGAACAGGCCAACGGCCACGATCACGACGCTGATGCCGTCGAGCAGCTGGAGGCTGCCAAGGGTGTAGCGGGCCTGGCCGGTCTGCACGTCGATGCCGATGAGGCCGAGCGCGAGGCCGAAGACCAGGCTGGTCATGCCGCGCAGCACCGACGAGCCGAGCACCGAGGTTACCGTCGTGAACGCCAGGATCATCAGCGCGAAGTAGTCGGCCGGGCCGAACTTGAGGGCCAGCTGCACCATCACCGGCGCCACGAAGGTGAGCGCCACGGTCGCGATGGTGCCGGCGACGAACGAGCCGATCGCGGCGGTGGCAAGCGCGGCGGCGCCGCGGCCGCGCCGCGCCATCTGGTTGCCCTCCACGGCGGTGATTATCGACGCGCTCTCCCCCGGCGTGTTGAGCAGGATCGAGGTGGTCGAGCCGCCGTACATGCCGCCGTAGTAGATGCCGGCGAACATGATGAACGAGCCGACCGGGTCGAGGCCGTAAGTCACCGGCAGCAACAGGGCGACAGTGAGCGCCGGCCCGATGCCAGGCAGGATGCCGACGACGGTGCCGAGCGTGACGCCGACGAACGCCCACAACAGGTTGGAGAAGGTGAGGGCGACGCTGAAACCGTGTAGCAGCGCCTCGAGGGTCTCCACGTCTCAGTCGCCCAGCGCCATGCTCACAGCGGCAGTATGCCGGCGGGCAGCGTGAGGTCGAGCAGCCGCGTGAAGGAGAGGTAGGCCACCAGCGACAGTGCCAGGCCGATGCCGAGGTCGCGGACGATGCTGCGGCTGCCGAACGCCAAGGCGACCGAGGCGAAGATAAGCGTGGCGGCAAGCACGAAGCCGGCGGGCTCCATGAGCGCCGCCCCAAGCGCCAGGCCGGCCACGATGACCAGCACCGGACGCAGGTTGTCGCGCGCCAGCAGGTCGACGTCTTCACCCGCTTCGGGCGGGGCCCGCCGCCCGCGCAGCGCCTCGATGAGCAGGAGCACCCCACACAGCAGCGCCGCTCCCGCTACCAGGTAGGGGAAGAAGCGGGGCCCGATGCGGGAGTACACCGGCAAAACGCGGATGGCGCCGGCGCCCACCATGAGGTAGGCGCCGTAGCCAATCAGTGCCAGCGCGAGCAGCGCGTCGCCGACAGCGACGCGGCTCGTCCAGGAGCCGCCGGCCCCGCCCTCGCCGGCGTCCACTCGAGCTAGTTGTCCTCGACCAGGCCGATGCCGACGAGCACGTCGCGCACGCGCTCGAGCTCGCTGGCTAGGTAGGCGTCGAACTCGTCGCCACCCATGTAGGCGTCGAGCCAGTTGTTCTGCTCGAGGGCGGCCTGCCACTCGTCGCTGGCGACGAGCGCGTCGACGGTGGCGACAAGCGCGTCACGCTGCTCGGCGGACAGGTTTGGTGCGGCGACGACGCCGCGCCAGTTGGCGATGTCGAGCTCGACGCCCTGCTCCATCAGCGTGGGCGCGTCGATGCCTTCGATGCGCTCGGGCGAGGAGATCGCCAGCACGCGCAGTTCGCCCGCTTCGATCTGGCCGGCCCACTCGGAGTAGCCGGAGACGCCGGCGGCGACCTGACTGCCCAGGATGGCCGCGAGTGCCTCGCCGCCGCCGGAGTACGGGATGTAGTTGATGGCGGCCGGGTCGACCCCTACCTCTTCGGCCAGCAAGCCGACGAGGATGTGGTCGATGCCACCGGCCGAGCCGCCCGCGAACGCGACGGCTCCTGGGTCTTCCTGGAAGGCGGCGATGAGGTCGTCGAGCGTCTGGTGCGGCGAGGCGGCCGGCACGACGACGACCTCGTACTCGGCGGTGAGCCTGGCGATCGGCGTGCTCTGGTCGAGCCCTACCGGGGCGTCGTTGGTGAGGATCGAACCGACCATCACCAGGCCCATGATCATGAGGATGTCGCCGTTGCCGCTCTCGCTGGAGGCGAGCTGCGCCAGGCCGATGGTGCCGCCGGCGCCGGGGACGTTGAACACTTCCACCTGGTCGACGACGCCGGCGTCGCGCAGCGCGGCCTGCATTGCCCTGGCGGTACCGTCCCAGCCGCCGCCGGGCCCTGCCGGCGCCATGATGCGAAGCGCGTCGACCTGGGCCGTGGCCATGCCGGCCAGCGCGAACAGCGCCAGGCCGAGCAGGAGCGAGCGGATGCGTTGAATGGTGATTAGCCTCATTGACATCTCCTCCCGAGCACCCGCGCTCGGCGACGTACGCCAAGAGCGCGGTTTGTTGGTCAGGTCACGATACAGCAACCGCCTGCGGCGCAAGCGGCGCGATGCGATCGAGAACCAGCTTGTACTCGTAGGCGTCGCTGAGGGCGCCGTACGACGCGTCGATGATGTTGGTGCTGGCGCCCACGGTGGTCCACTGACGGAGCCCGTCGCTCATCTCCACTTGCACGCGCACCACGCTCGAGGTGCCCTTCTCCGGCCCCGAGAGCACCCGTACCTTGTAGTCGATGAGCTCTACGTCGACCAGCGTCGGGTAGAAGGCAGTAAGCGCCTTGAGCAGTGCGCGGTCGAGCGCACTGACCGGGCCGTCCCCCGCGGCCGCGGTGTGCTCCAGCCGCCCGCCGACCTCGACCCTCACCGTCGCCTCGCTCACGGGGTCGCGGCTGTCGTCCCCCTTGTCGATGGTCACCTTGAAGCCGTGAAGGCGGAAGTACGGCTGGTACGAGGCGCTCATCTTCCTGGCCAGCAGCTGGAAGCTGGCCTCGGCGCCTTCAAACGCATATCCGCGGTCCTCGAGCTCCTTGATGCGCGCCACCACTTCACGGGCGTCGCTGTCGAATTCTCCGTTGGCGGACGAGTCGAGGGCCTGCAGCACGGCGTCTGCTGCCGCGACGTGGCCGAGCTCGGCGAACTTCGCCAACACGTTGGCCCGGCCCGACTGGTCGGAGACGAGCACCCGACGGCGGCTGCCGACGGCCTCTGGCGCGACGTGCTCGTAGGTAGCGGGAAGCTTGTTCACCGCCGCGACGTGGACCCCCCCTTTGTGGGCGAAGGCGGCGTCGCCGACGTACGGCGCCCGCAGGTTGGGCACCAGGTTGGCGCGCTCGTCGACGAAGCGGGAGAGCTCCCGCAGGCCAGCCACGCTCTGCGGCTGCGGACGCCGCAGCTTGAGCGCGAGGTTCGCGACGACACTTATGAGGTTGGCGTTGCCGCAACGCTCGCCGTAGCCGTTGACCGTGCCCTGCACGTGCGCGGCGCCTGCGGCGACGGCGGCAAGGCTGTTGGCCACGGCCAGCTCGGCGTCGTTGTGGGCGTGCACGCCGACCGGCACCGCGGCCAGTCCCACGACCTCGGCCACGCGCCGCCCGACCGTGTCAGGCAGGCTGCCGCCGTTGGTGTCGCACAGCACCAAGCGGTCGGCGCCCCCGTCGAGCGCGGCCCGCAGGGTGGCGAGGGCGTAAGCGGCGTCGGCGGCGTAACCGTCGAAGAAGTGCTCCGCGTCGTAGATGACGAACCTGCCGCGTGACTTCAGGTAGGCAACCGACGAGCTGATCATCGCGAGGTTCTGCTCGAGGGTCGCCCCAAGGGCCTCGGTGACGTGCAGGTCCCACGACTTGCCGAAGATGGTGACGACCGGGGTCTCGGCGTCAAGCAGCGCCGTAAGGTTGGCGTCGTCCTCGGGCGCGGCGTCCTTGTGGCGCGTGCTGCCGAAGGCCGCCAGGCGGGCGCGCTCGAGCGGCACGTCCTTCATCGCCGCGAAGAAGCGCACGTCCTTGGGGTTCGAGCCCGGCCATCCGCCCTCGATGTAGTCGACCCCGAAGGCGTCGAGCCGCTTCGCGATGGCGACCTTGTCCTCACTCGTCAGTTGCACGTCCTGACCCTGCGAGCCGTCACGCAGGGTGGTGTCGTAGATCTCGACCGCTAGGCCGGCCGCTAGGTCGGTGCTCACGCGACCGGAGCGGTCATGGCCGCCTTCTTCTCGGGCCGATCGTCGGCCGTGCGCACCTGCCCGGCGACGAGCTTGTTGAGCACGTCGACGTAGGCCTTGGCTGAGGCCTCGACGACGTCGGTGGAGAGCCCGCGCCCCTGGATGAGCCGCGCCTCGTTGCGCACCCTTATCGTCACCTCACCGAGCGCGTCCTTACCAGAGCCGACGCTGCGCAGCTCGTATGAATCGAGCACAAGCGGCACGCCGGTGAGCGCTTCGAGCGCGTGATAGACGGCGTCGACCGGGCCGTCACCGGTGGCGGCAACGGTCTCGGCGCCGGTGTCGGTCTCGAGGCAGACGGTAGCAACGGGGGTCAGGAACGTACCCGACTGGAACTGCACGAAGCGCAGTTTGTAGGTCTCGGTCACCCGGCCCGCCTCGTTGTCCATGAGCGCGCTTATGTCTTCGTTGGTTACCAGGCTCTTGCGGTCGCAAAGCTCCTTGAAGCTCGTGAACACGGCGTTGAGCCGCTCGTCTGACACGTCGGCGTAGCCGAGGTCAGTAAGCGTCTTGCGTAACGCCCGGCGCCCGGAGTGCTTGCCCATCACCAGCACGCCGGCGTCGCGCCCGACCAGCTCGGCGTTCATTATCTCGTAGGTCTCGCGGTGCTTGATGACGCCGTCCTGGTGGATGCCGGCCTCGTGGGAGAAGGCGTTCTCCCCCACTATGGCCTTGTTGGCCGGCACCATCATGCCGGTGTGGCGAACTACCAGCTTGCTTACCCGGGCGATCTCGCGGGTGTTGATGCCGATCTCGACCCCGTAGTGGTCGGCCCTTGTGTAGAGCGCCATGGCGCACTCCTCGAGGGAGGTGTTGCCGGCGCGTTCGCCGATGCCGTTGATGGTCGCCTCGATCTGGGTCGCGCCATTCTCGACCGCCGCCAGACTGTTGGCTACCGCCAGGCCGAGGTCGTCGTGGCAGTGCGTGGAGATGCGCACGCCGGCCGCCTCTGGCACGTTGGCGAAGATCGACTTGATGAGCGCTCCGTACTCGTTGGGCGTGCCGTAGCCGGTGGTGTCGGGGACGTTGACGGTGTTCGCCCCCGCCGCGATGGCCGTCCTCACCAGCTGGTAGACGAACGCGGGGTCGGCGCGCATGCAGTCTTGAGCGCTGAACTCGACCTCGTCGGCGAACTGCTTGGCGTAGCGCACGGTGCGGTCGGCGATGACCAGCACCTCGTCGCGGGTCTTGCGCAGCATGTGCTCGAGGTGCACGTCGCTGGCGCTGGTGAAGATGTGGATCATCGGCCTGGCACTGGCGGCCACCGCCTGCGCGGCGCGGTCGATGTCGCCCTCGTGCGTGCGGGCGAGGGCGCAGATTATCGGCCCTTCGACCTCGCGGGCGATGGTGCTGACGCACTCGAAGTCACCCTGGCTGGTGATCGGGAAGCCGGCCTCGATTACGTCGACGCCGAGGCGCGCAAGGGCTTGGGCGATCTCGAGCTTCTGCGCGGTGTTGAGCGCGACACCGGGACTCTGCTCGCCGTCGCGAAGGGTGGTGTCGAAGAACCGTACGTAGCCCACGGTCTTACCCCTCTTCCTGCCGGATGAACGGCATCATCTTGCGCAGGCGGCGGCCCACCTCGGCCACCTCGGTCTGCGCGGCGTTGTTCCTTCCTGTGCGCAGCGTGGGCTGGCCCACCTGGTTCTCGAGCAGGAACGACCTCGCGAACGAGCCCGACTGCACGTCACGCAGGATCGCGCGCATCTCCTGCCTCACCTCGTCGGTGACGATGCGCGGCGCGGTGACGTAGTCGCCGTACTCGGCCGTGTTCGAGATCGAGTTGCGCATCTTCTCGAAGCCGCCCTCATAGATGAGGTCGACGATGAGCTTCATCTCGTGCACGCACTCGAAGTAGGCGATCTCGGGCTGATATCCAGCCTCGACCAGCGTCTCGAAGCCCGCCGTCATGAGCGCGGTTACCCCGCCACAAAGGACCGTCTGCTCACCGAACAGGTCGGTCTCCG
The DNA here is from genome assembly GCA_035646755.1 of Trueperaceae bacterium. Lineage (GTDB taxonomy): Bacteria > Deinococcota > Deinococci > Deinococcales > Trueperaceae > DASRWD01. The sequence goes on from DASROV010000359.1 coordinate 9,528, forward strand.
TCTCCTCCTTGAACGTGGTTTCCAGCACCCCGCCGCGGGTGCCGCCAATGGCCTTGGCGTAAGCCAGAGCGCGCTGCATGGCCGTGCCCGTCGCGTCCTGGTGGATGGCTACCAGGCACGGCACGCCGGCGCCCTCCTGATAGGTGCGCCGCACCAGGTGGCCGGGCCCCTTCGGCGCGATCATGAAGCAGTCGACGCCACGCGGTGGAGTGATCTGGTGGAAGTGGACGTTGAAGCCGTGCGCGAACAGCAGCGCGTCGCCCTCGGCCAAGTGGGGCTCGATCGCTTCGCGGTAGACGGCGCCCTGGGTCTCATCAGGCAGCAGGATCATCACCAGGTCACCGGCCTTGGCGGCCTCGGCGACCTCCATCACGCGTAGCCCGGCCTTCTCCGCCTCGGCCCATGACTTCGACGAGCGGCGTAGCCCAACGACCACGTCGAGGCCCGACTCCTTGGCGTTGAGGGCGTGGGCGTGGCCTTGCGAGCCGTAGCCGATAACGGCGATGGTCTTGCCGGCGAGGTGCTCGAGGTTCGCGTCGCTGTCGTAGTAGATGGTCGCCATTGTTTGGGTTCTCCAGAGGTATTTCGCGAGGGGTTCGAAGGTTGCTTGGTCGGGGGTGGGAATGGGGCGAGCGTTACGCCGCGTGCACCCGGCCGCCAGCTGGCCTCTCGCCTTCCTCTTGAGAACCACCTTGTTCAGTGCGTACCTGCTCGGTTCGTACCTGTTCGGTGCGTGCCTGCTCGGTTCGTTCCAGAGCGACCATGCCGGTGCGGATGAGTTCGACGATGCCGTACTGCCGCATCTGGGCGATGAACGCATCCATCTTGTTGGCGTTGCCAGTGACCTCGAAAATCAAGGCCGAACGCGCGACGTCCACGATGCGCGCGCGGAAGTCCTGGGCGATCTGCCGGATCTCGACGCGGTCGTCAGGCGTGCGCACGGCGACCTTGATGAGCATCAGTTCGCGGTCGACGAAGCTCGAGCCGCTGTGGTCGATGACGGTGATCACGTCGATGAGCTTCTGCAGCTGCTTCTCGACCTGTTCGACGGTGGCATCCTCGCCGCTGACGACGAAGGTGGTGCGGCTAAGGCCCGGTTTCTCGGTCTGGGCTACTGACAGCGACTCGATGTTGTAGCCGCGGCGCGCGAACAGGCTGGCGATGCGCAGCAACACGCCGGGGCGGTCGCGGACCGTTACCGACAGCACGTGACGGTGGGTCATACGACCACCGGCTCTTCCTCGCGCTTGCTTACTGGCTCTTCGTCAGGCTCCTGATCGCCGATGATCATCTCGTCCACGCCGGCACCGGCGGGGATCATGGGCCACACCTTCTCGGCCTCATAGACCAGGAAGTTGAGCAGCACCGGCTTCTTCTTCGCGAGCGCCTCGGGTATTACACGCGCGGCCGTCTCGCGGTCGAAGACGTTGTGACCCTCGATCCCGTAGGCCTCGGCGAGCTTGGCGAAGTCCGGGTTGGAGTCAGCGAGGTAGATCTCGCTGTAGCGCTCGGCGTGGAACAGCTCCTGCCACTGCCTGACCATGCCGAGCACGCCGTTGTTGGCGATCGCGATCAGGATGGGCAGGCGATGCTTGGCGATGGTGGCGAGCTCCTGGATGTTCATCTGGATGCTGCCGTCGCCGGCCACGCAGACGATCTGCTCGCCGGGCCTCGCGAACGCGGCGCCGATCGCGGCGGGCAGGCCGAACCCCATCGTTCCGAGTCCGCCCGAGGTGATCCAGGTGCGCGGCTCGCTGGTCGGAAACAGCCGAGCGGCGAACATCTGGTGCTGCCCGACCTCGGTCGTGACGACGCACTTCCCGGCGGTGTGCTCGCGCAGCAACTCGATCACCTCTTGACTGACGAGCGGCTTGTCCGTCTTGTAGCGCTCGGGGTAGCGGCCCTTCCACGCGTTCAGCTGCGCCCACCAGTCGCTCAGGTCCAGCGTGTCCAGCGCCTCGCCCAGGCGGGGCAGCACGTCGCGGAGGTCGCCGACGACGGGCACGTGGGCGTGGACGAGCTTGCTGATCTCGGCCGGGTCGACGTCGATGTGCACCACGGTGGCGTTCGGGGCGAAGCGGCTGATCTTGCCCGTCACGCGATCGTCGAACCGCACGCCGGCCCCGATGATCAGGTCGCAGTGCGTGATCGCCCGATTCGAGGTGACGGTCCCGTGCATGCCGGGCATGCCCAGCGCCTGCGGCGCACCGGCCGGATACGCGCCGATGCCCATCAGCGTCGTGATCACGGGGATGCCGGTACGCTGGGCGAACGCCATGACCTCGTCCGCGGCGATCTGGCCCCCGCCGCCGACCATCATCACGGGACGCGTCGCGGCCCGGATGGCCTCGGCGGCCTTGCGGATCTGACCGGCGTGACCGATCACCGTGGGCCGGTAGCCGGGTAGGTCGATGGTCACGTC
>DASROV010000360.1:0-4667 GCA_035646755.1 Trueperaceae bacterium
GGTGTGTAGGTCGAACCATGGTGACTCCTTACGATGTGTCAGCAGCTCGTTCGGCCAGGCAGCGTTTGCCGCTGCCGTGCCAGCCGCTCTAGAACTCCGACCGGAGTCAGAACTCCGACCGGAGTCAGAACTCCGACCGGATCGCGGCGACTACCTGCGTCACCGCGGCGTTGGCGGCCTCGGCCAGCAGCGGCCCGACCGTGGGATCGTCGTAGCTTATGCGGCCCGCCCGTGGGATGCGGTTGACTTCGATGTTGGGGCTGGCGGCGCTGCCGCTGCCGGTCATCGACACCACTACCTCACCGGTGATGATGTCAGTGGCGCGCACGTCCACCTCGACGTCGGCGCGCGTCTCGCCAAGCGAGACGCCGAAGAGGCTGGCGCCAGGCTCGGCGATGGTGGCGCGCGTTACTGTGCCGGTAACGACGTAGCCGGCCCCGGCGGCCCGGGCGAGTTCGACCGGATCGAGCGACTCGAGGCCCTGCTCCTGCATGATCGTGAGCAGCTCGCTGCGCTCGACGATCACGTAGCAGCCCGACTCCTTCATCAGCGTTATCAGGCGGGCCGTGGCCGCCTCCTCGACGCCGACGACGGTGGTGCCGCTACTGCCGGTGGTGTTGGCGAAGTCGGCGACTGCCACGGTGGGGATGGACGTGCTCACGCAAGGGGCACTTAGCGCGACCCGGTCGGCGTCACCGCTAGCGGTGGTCGACGGCGCGCAGGCGGCCAGGATCAGGACCAGGGCGACTAGCGCGCCGTGCGCGAGGCGAATCGTGGGCCGGGTGGTCATCGGTGTCCTCCTACCGACTCCACGAGGAGCCGGTGAGCTTTAGATGTCCCGAAGTTACCAGCCCAGCGTCAACACGGCGTCAAAACCGCTGCTTGAGACCGGCGCCAAGGCCGGTTACCGCCGGCGTCCGGACCCGCTTCACGGTCTCAGCCGTTGGGAGTCGCGCGGGAAGGCGCGCGCGAAGCGGATGTTGGGGATGCCGAGCAGCAGGGCCGTGAGTCGTTCGGCGCCGATGGCGAAGCCGCCGTGCGCCGGCATGCCGTGCTTGAACACTTCGAGGTAGTCGGCGAAGGCGCTAGGGTCCATGCGGCGCTTCTCGAGCTCGGCGACGAGCACCTCGTGGCGGTGGGCGCGTTGACCGCCTGAGGTGATCTCCACGCCGCGGAAGATTAGGTCAAGCCCCCGCGTGAGGCCGTCGCCGTCAGGGTACGTATAGAACGGTCGGGCTGCCTCTGGATAGCGCGTCACGAACACGAAGTCGCTGCCGTGCTCCTCCTTCGCCCAGCGACCGATGAGGCGCTCGGCTTCGGGGTCGAGGTCCTTACCGCCGCTGACGTGAGCGTAGCGCTCCGCGACGAACTCACGCGCCGCGAGGAGTTCGATCCGTGGGAAGTGGGCGTCGACAGCGGGCACCTCGGCGCCGAGCAGCTCGAACTGCTCACGGCAGCCCGCCACGACCGTGCCAAGCATCGAGCGCAGCAACGCCTCTTCGAGGTCCATAACGTCCGACTCGTCCTCTATCGGTCCGAACTCGACGTCGAGCGAGAGGTACTCCGCGAGGTGCCTGTTGGTATGGCTCTTCTCGGCGCGGTAGACGGGCGCCGTCTCGTATACCCGTTCGAAGACGCCGACCATCATCTGTTTGTAGAGCTGAGGTGATTGGGCCAGGTAGGCGCGTTGCCCGTAGAAGTCGACCTCGAACTGGTTGGCGCCGCCTTCGGCGCCCGCGGAGACCAGTTTCGGGGTGAACACCTCGGTGAAGTCGCGCTCGTCGAGGAATGCGCGGAACGCGCCGACGAGTTCGGCCTTCACCTTGAGGGCGGCCCTGCTCTTGAGGCTGCGGACGCTCACGTGGCGATATTGCAGCAGCGTGTCGGGGTTGGCGAGCCACTCCTCTTTCGGCAGCTCGATCGGCGGCGGCACGCTGGCGGCGTTGAGCACCGTGAGCGTGGTGGCCGCAACCTCGACGCCACCGGGCGCCTTGGGATGTTCGACGACCTTGCCCTCGACCTCTATGAAGCTCTCATGGAGGGGCAACTCGACGCCTTCGAAGACGCACTGCACCACGCCGCTGCGGTCTCGCAGCAGTACGAAGCCGATGCCGCCAAGATCGCGTCGGGTGAGCACCCAGCCCCGCAGCGTGACGCTTGCGCCGATGTTGTCGCTGAGGTCACGGACCAGCGTGCGCCCGGTTGGGGCCGGCTGCTCCGGCTTTGACTCGCTCTGCATCATCACTCCTTCAAGTGCCAGGGCCGCTCGGCTCACGTCCGCGCCGGTCGAGCTGGTCGTGCGTGATCAGCGGCCAAAGAAGACGACCCCCGAGGTTGGAACCCGGGGGTCGTCATCGACGCTTACGTGAAGGACTACGCCCGGGGTCCTCTGGATCGGGAATCGGAATCGGGATTGACGTAGCCGACGTTCGCGCGCATGGGCGGAAGTCTATCAGCGCCTTGGAAAGGGTGTCAACGAGCGTCGCGCCGCCCGGAGCCGGCGTTGCTAGCTGGCTGACGAGTCGTGGTCGCGCTCGTCCGCGGCCAGATGACGCCGCAGGGCGGCAATGTGCGGCTGGTCCTTCGGCCGGTTCGAGGTCAACTTGAACCGCAGCACCGCCTCGAGGCTCACGCAGGGCAGGCCCAAGACAGGCTCGGCGCCAGCTATCAGCGCGTCGACATCGTCGTCGAGCCAGCCCGACCAGATCTCGACCCCGCGAGCAGGGAGCGCGACGCACAGGTCCTGGCGTCCCCTCACCGGTGTGCCGACCTCGAGGGCGCGCGCCCAGGCGGCGCCGCGCGCGACCACGTCGACGTCGCCCGCTTCCTCCAGCAGGCCGTGGAGCACCATGACGGCGCTGGCGTGAACGGCCCAGTCGCCGGCCGGCAGCGCGAGGCCGCGCACCACGCTGACGATCTGGTCGCGGTTCACGGCCGGCCGCGCCGCGGCTGGAGCAGCGAGGGGCGGCCGGTTGCGATGCGAATCACCGACACCTCGGCAGGTTAAGCGACCGGTGAGCCCGGTTACAATCGACGGGCCCAAGGGTGCGCGGCTGGGGCTCGCCGCGACGACGGTAAACACCGACAGCATAGGAGGGCTCACATGATGAACGGCAAAGCGTTCGTCGCCGAGTTCATCGGGACGTTCACGTTGGTCTTCTGCGGCATCGGCGCCATCGCGGTGGCCAGCGCAGGAAGCGCCGGGCTGCTGGCCATCGCGCTCGCTCATGGCCTGGCGTTGGTCGTCATGGTCACGGCCACGGCGGCCGTGAGCGGCGGCCACCTCAACCCGGCCGTCAGCTTCGGGGTGTGGCTCGCCGGCAAGCTGCGGTTCGCGAACCTTGTCGGCTACGTCATCGCTCAGGTCCTCGGCGCCCTGACGGCGACGGCGCTGATTCTGGCCGCGATGCCCGAGCAGGTGCGAGCCGCCTCGTTCGGCACGCCGGCCCTTGCCCCCGGCGTCAGCGTCGGCTCGGCGCTGGTGTTGGAAGCTGTGCTCACGTTCTTCCTGGTGTTCACGGTCTTCACCACCGCAATTGACCGGCGCGCACCCAGACTGGGCGGACTGTTCATCGGCCTCTCGGTGACCATGGGTATCCTGGTCGCGGGCCCGCTTACTGGCGCCGCCCTCAACCCGGCTCGTCACCTTGGGCCGGCCCTCGTCGCCGGTGGCGAGTTCGTGGCCCAGGCCTGGATCTACTGGCTGGGGCCGCTAGCGGGCGGAGCGCTGGCCGCGCTCCTGTACCGCGGGGTAATAGAGGAGCGCGTGGAGACTCCGCGGCCGTTGAACTGACGGCCCGCTTGCATTGACGGCCCGGACGGAGGCAGCGATGACAGGTCGAGTATGGCGAGTCCGAACGGCAGCGGTACGGACGGCAGCGTCGCGTTATGCGGTCGCAGCGCTGCTGGCACTGGCCTTGGCGTTGGCGCTGACCGTCACGGTCACGGCCACCGCCCAGCAGAGCGAAGATGGCGCCGCCACCTCTGCCGCAGACGTCGCCACTTCCGGATCTGCCGCGAGGGCGGTGTTCGGGGCGTCTACCTGGGTCATCGACAGCGTCGTCGCCAACGGCGAGCGGATCCCCATCAGCGCCGACCTGCCCAACGAGTTGGTGCTCCTGCCCGACCTGCCTGCCCTCGCGGGCAGCGCCGGCTGCAACCGGATGACGGCGCGGTTAGACCTCGACAGTCTCGTCCTCAACAGGTTCGACCGCGACAGGTTCGGCACCGACAGCGCGGAGGGCCGCATCGAGTTCAGCCCGATCACCGCCACGCTCATGGCCTGTCCCGAGCCGGCGATGACGCAAGAGCGCGGCGTCTTCGAGGCGCTCGAGGACGTCACCCACTTCCGGCTCGAGCCTGGTCGCGTGGTGCTCAACGGGCCCGGTGCCGAGGTGGTGCTGGTCAACCGCCCCCGCGGCGGCGGCGGGACGGCTCCTTCCAAGCCTGCCGAGTTGGAGGCGTTCAACCAGGCGGTGGCCGTGGCAGCTGACGCGGGAGCGAGTTGGCCGCGCGACCCGTTGCGCGTGGCATTGGCGTTCGTCGAGCTGTCGCAGGCGCTGCAGACGACGGTCACCGCGGCCGTCGGGGACGTAGGGGCGGTGGTGACGGTCGTGGAGAGCGGCTTCCGTGACGATTCCGTGGGCGGCGTGACGCGGCGCGTGTCC
>DASROV010000361.1:0-7276 GCA_035646755.1 Trueperaceae bacterium
CCTCGAACGTACCCCTTATCCCCAGGTAACCGTTGCCAACGGCGAAAAGCGACTCCCTGGCAGCGTTGGCGCTCGGTTCTATGCCGGTTTCACTCACCGACCACGACTCCACGGCCAGTCCGCCTCCCCCTCGAACCCTCCTGCGCCAACGGCCCCGATCGATCATCTCCTCAAGAGGTTACCCGCCTGCCGCTGTGAGTTCCTAGCTACGCGCCAGGCTTGCCGCGGTGCTCGTCAAAGGCGTGAGTTCGCCGCCAGTTGCGTCGGCCGGGGCGTACCCCGTAGCATCGCGAATGTCACCAGCCTTCACTGCCCGCCTGGCCGAGAGGACCAAGGGTGTCACCTCTTCCGCCATCAGGGAGATCCTCAAGGTCGCCACTCGCCCCGACGTGACGTCCTTCGCCGGCGGCCTCCCGGCACCGGAACTGTTCCCGCTCGATGCGATCCGCGAGGCGGCCGACCGCGTCTTGTCAGGGCACGGCGCGGCCGCGCTCCAGTACGGCGCAACCGACGGCGTACTCGCCTTGCGCCAGCACATCGCCGAAGCGGTAAGCGACAGCGAGGCGGGCGCCGCCGCTGCTGCCGGCCTTGGCGCACCCGAGCGCCTTACCCCGGACCAGGTGATGATCACCACCGGATCTCAACAGGCGCTCGACCTCATCTCGAAACTGCTGATCGACCCGGGTGACGTCGTCGGCACCGAGAACCCCAGCTACCTCGGCGGCCTGCAGGCGTTCCGCTTACATCAGGCCCGCCTCATCGCCGTCGCCATGGACCACGAGGGCGCCAGACCCGACTCACTCGCGAGCACGGTCGGGCCAGAGGCCAAGTTCATCTACCTGTTGCCGACATTCCAGAACCCGACAGGCAAGAGCATGTCCAACGCGCGCCGCTTGGCGGTCGCCGCGACGTTGGCGGAAGTCGGGGTGCCGGTGGTCGAGGACGACCCCTACGGCGCCCTCTACTTCGACGCTCCGCCGGGGCCGAGCCTGAGGTCGCTGGTTCCGGATCTCGCGCTGGGACTTGGCACCTTCTCAAAGACGCTGGCGCCCGGGTTGCGCCTTGGTTGGATCGTCGGGCCGCGCGAAGTCATCGCGAAACTGACGCAACTGAAGCAGTCTGGCGACCTGCACTCCTCCACGCTCTGCCAGTACGTGGCCCTCGATGTCTTGCGGTCCGGCGCCATGAGCGCACATCTCGAGCGCCTGCGCGCGGTCACCGCGAGAGGGCAGACGCGATGCTTACAGCACTCGACGAGCACTTCCCGCCCGAAGTGCGTTTCACTCGTCCGGCGGGCGGCATGTTCGTGTGGGTCGAGCTGCCGCGCGGCGTTGAGGCGGCTCCGCTCCTGCCCGTGGCGATCGAGGAGGAGAAGGTCGCATTCGTGCCCGGCGCGCCGTTCCATCCCAACGGCGGCGGCGGCAACACCTTGCGGCTCAACTTCACCCACGCCAAGGCCGACGTAATCCGGGCTGGCATCGCCAGACTCGGTCGGGTAGTAAGCAGGGCGGTGGAGGCGCAGCCCGTCTGAGTGGATTCCGGAGGCGTCAGGCGACGCTGCCGCCGCGCACCGCCTGCCCGCGCCGAAGCCGAGGAGCTCCTAGCCGTGGCTCAGCTTCAGGTTTACGTGGCCAAGCACGTGGTCCAACTCCTCGGCCAGCCACGCGTCGAGTTGGGCGCCGGGCGGGCGGACGTACGCGCTGGCGAGCGCGCCGCGACGCCGGTAGACCTCTTTGCGAATCGCCAGGCCTATGCCGGGTTGGAACTCATAACGCAACAGAGCGGCCGCGTCGAAGTAGGCGGTCCTGGCGCGCGCGGCGGCGTCAGGATCGCCCGACTCGTGGGCGCGCGTGACCTTCAGCAGCAGTTCAGGGAAGGACAGACCGGTCATGGTGCCGTCCGCCCCTCGCGCCAACTCCTCCACGAGATAGAGGCCGCCGAGTCCTACCAGCACGCCGATGTCGCTGCCTGCTGTTCTCAGCGCCGTGATTTTGGGGCCGGTTGGCGGGTCCTCGAGTTTGACCGTGGTGACACCTTCGAGGTCGTCGTATAGCCGCACGAGGAGGTCGACGCCAAGACGGATGCCGGTAGCCGCAGGGTAGTCGTGGACGATTACCGGCGCCGTGGGGTGGGAGTTGGCCATGGCGTCGTCGAGCGCTCGATACTGGGCCATCACGGCCGGGGCGTCGGCGGCCACCGGTGCAACCAGCAGGCCGCTGGCTCCGAGTTCGAGGAAGCGCAGTCCGCGCTGCACACCGAGCGATACGCCGCCGGCGCTGGCGCCGGCGTAAACCGGCACGCGGCCGGCGGCGGTCGCCGTGGTGACCTTCACGACCGTCTCCTGTTCGCTCTCGCTGAGTTTGTGGGCCTCGCCGAGGAAACCGAGGATAGTCAGGCCGTCGATGCCGCAGCGGATGAGGAAGTCGGTGAGCTGGGCCAGGCTGTGTTCGTCCAGCCGGCCACGTTCGTCGAACGGAGTCGGCATGATCGTGTACACGCCCCGCACTGTCGGTGCGCGCCTTACGTCCTTGCCGTTCATTCCCAACCCTCCAGGCTCTCACGAAGCCGCCGTCTGTCCGAGCGCGCGTAGCGGCGAGCCATGTCGAGGGTCGCATGTCTCAGGTGGTCCTGGACCTGTCCGAGGTCGCCCGTCTGGTGGTAGAGCCGGGTGCCGGCCGTATGGCGCAGGGCGTGGACCCCTTTGAACTCGACACCGGCCCGCAAGCAGATCCTCCGCAGGCGGTTGTAAACGCCGTACTGCGAGCGCAGCTCCAAAACGGTCCCGTCGTGAGGGGCCAAGCTGGCTTCACTGGCGGCCAGCCGCTTGTACTTCGCGAGCGCGTCCTTCAGCCGTGGACTCAGTAGCACGGCCGCCGTCTTGCCGCCCTTACCGCCCCTGACGAGCAGCTCCCCGTTCGTGAGGTCGACGTCCGTCCACTCCAGTCTGAGCATCTCGCTGACGCGCAGCCCGGCGTGGGAGCCGAGCAACAGCAACACCAGGTCTTGCTGATCGCCGGCCGCCGCCAGCAGTTCGATCATTTCGTTCGCGCTGTAGACCCGGCCGGAGGCCGACTGGCCAAAGTCAGGCCGGGGCCGGCCGAGCCGGACGTCGCGGAACGGGTCGACGTCGGCGGCTCCGGCCCAGGCCAGCGCGTCGTATAGCGACCGCCCGGCCGCGACCCTGAGGCTGACCGAGGCCTTTGACAGGGGCCCTGGCTTCACCCGGCGACCACGTTTGGCACGGGGCGGGTCATGCTCCAGCACGGCCTGACGCTCACCGGCAAGGAGGCGCTGCACGTACAGGTTGCCCGCATCACGGCTCGGCCTCAGCAGGTTCTCGCCCTGCCACATCACCAGCAGCTCCTCGATGCCGCGTCGGTACGCCCGCAGCGTGTGGCGACTTGTCGCTATGCCGCTGGCTCCGCGCAGCGCCAAGTGTGCCTCCACTAGCTCCCACAGCGCCATGAGGTCACGCTCGTTAGCGGCGCGCACCGCGTGACGCTTCAGCGCGTCCTCAGAGAGCCCCTGCAGACGTGCCACTCGTTGGATGCGCGTCGCGGTCGACAGCTCGAGCGAGGAGATCGCCATGACGCCAAGCCTAGCCGCGGACAGGGGAGGCTGTAAGTTGAATATCACGCATTATCAAATCGCTCGGTGCGCGTGCCGGCCCGCTATGCGAGCTCTCCGCTCGCTAACGCAGAGCGTCCGCGATGATGTTGGCGTTGTAAACGAGCAGGTCCTGATACCGCTCTGGTCCCGGGTGGCCGCCAAGGGGGTCAAGCGTAACGACAGCGACGCCGGCGGATTCAGCTACGACCCTCGCCGTGCGGTCGCTGAGTTGTCGCTCGGCGAAGATCACCCTGGCGCCGGTTTCGCGGATCGTCATAACGGTATCGGCGACGTAGCGCGCGCTCGGCTCCCGGCCCGGGAACGGCTCAAGCGTCACCGCGATGCGCAGGCCGTACCTGCGAGCGAAGTAAGCCCAGGCGTCGTGCAGGGGCACGAACGAGGCGTCCTCTAGCCCGACGAACAGCGTTTTGATGTGGGCATCGACGCGCAGCAGGTCCGCTTCAAGGGCCGCGGCGTTGCGTTCGTACGCCGGCGCGGCGGTGGGATCCGCCCGCACCAGCGCCGCGACAAGCACCGGCAGGGCACGCGCCACGATCATGGGGTCCAGCCAGATGTGCGGGTTCGCCCCAAGAGAGGTCGCGCTGTGCGCATCGGCACCCGCCCGCTCCTCGCCCTCGTGGCCGACCTCCTGCAGGGGGTCGAAGTTGACGACTGACATCATATGGAGGGTCGGGACGCCGGGCGCGGCTGCCGTCAGCATTCGCTCCAACCAACTGTCTAGCCCGCCGTTCATCACAACAAGGTCCGCGCGCGCCAATGCGACCGCCTGGGACGGCAGAGGTTCGAAGGCGTGTGGCGAAGCGCCCGCCGGCAGCAACGTCGACACCTCGACCCGGTCCCCTCCAAGCTGCGCGATGACGTCGGCCCACGGCTGGATGGATACCACTATCGACAATGGGTCGTCACCGCCATCGGCCTGGGAGTTCACCACACCCGCCACTAGCGCCAGACCCAAGACAAGGGCCACGACGACAAGCCGACGGCAATATTGATAACACGTTGTCATCAATCTGGGAATATCGCGAAGCGCTGCGCTGTGTCAACGCCAATGGAGCGGTTAGGCTGGGAGAAGAACGGGCGATAGCCATGCGCCGCCTGGCTCGCGGGCCGTCCGCGAGACAACGCGAGCGACCATACGAACTGGAGGACCTCATGTCGACCGACCCCGTGGGATCCCTGACCGAACTAGAACTCGACGTGTTGTGGACGGTCTACGAAGGCCACAGCCTGGTTATCGAGAGGCCAGAAGGTGACGAACACGACGACCGCGCTCACGTGATCATGTCGGTTGCCTACGACGAGGCTGACGAAGCGGTCGCTGAGGTAGCGGAGATCCCGCTCGATACCGTCGAAAAGCTGATAGGGCTCGGCTTCCTGGCGCAGAGTCAGGACGGCCCGGTGCTCGACGCTCACGACTGGTTCGACGAGGAGATCGGTCTCACGGTACGGGCCGAGGAGTACCTGTTGAGTGACCTTGGCCGGCGAGTGATCGACGACACCGCCGCCCCTGGGGCGACATCGTCAGACACTGATGACGACGATGACGCCGGTTGGGATGACGATGACGACGAATTCGACGACGAAGACGAAGACGAGTTGGACGACATCGACGACGATGATGAGACCATCGACGAAGACGAAGACGAAGACGAAGATTAAGGCCAAGACTAAGTACGGGAATAAGGCTAAGAAGCGATGACGACCGCCAGCCGCTAGTCGACAGCGACGTCCAGTGCAACTCCGCCCTAGCGTCATTACGGCCAAGTAGCGTGGGCTGTTAAGCAGGCGAGTTTGCCTGCTACGAGCTAGCCCAAGCCTTGGGTAGCGCAGCCAAGGCTCTTCCCTATCGAATTTTGATAAGACGACTTATCAAATCGTATATGCATTTAGCACATATGCGCACTGGTAGCTTTGCCGAGTAGCTAAGTCCTAATCATCCGATCCACGAATATCCGCTGCGGTGCGAGCCCTCAAGCGTTCCCACAAATCGCAAAACTAGCTGTCTTCACCTTTGCAGATCGAATTCAGCTGACACGACCTTGACACCACCAGCAGCCAAGTGTGGCTCGCGGTCGCGTGCTAGTTGGCCATTGCCGGTTTGACGCCCATACAGTCGGTTGCATACAATCACGCAGTGGTCCAACCAATTCGGGGTGAGCGGTCGCTCGTTGACGGCGCAGCGACGACGAGCGAAGCAAGTTGAGCGGGATGCCCGACCGTGGCGCGGCGCCGACCGCCGTTGGCCAGGCCTACGACGCGCTAATGGCTTTCATCGAGGCCACTCCTGAAGGTGGCCGGCTCCCGCCCGAGCGGCGCCTAGCGGCCAAGTTCGGCGTCTCCCGCGGCACTCTGCGAACCGCTATCGATCGTCTGATGCTGACCGGCTACCTCGAGGTAAAACACGGCGCGGGCATCGTCGTGAGGCGGCCAGCGGCCACCACCTTGGCTCTCCCCTTTCGAGAGGTTCTGAGTCAGTTCAAGTCGGGCCCGGGCCAGCTACTGGAACTAAGGCGCATCATCGAACCGCGCCTGGCCGGACTGGCAGCGCGCCGCCGCGACGACGCCGCGGCCAGCTCGATCACTGCGCAAGTCGAGAACGACGCGCCCGGGTTCTACGTCAGCGTGGCAAGGGCATCGGGTAATGACCTTGCCGCCGAGCTGGTCGCCCTGTTGGTCGCTCTATCGCCGGACCAGGCTGCGGAGAGTGGTGCGGGCGCGGCTGCCAGTCTCGAGGCGCTGCGCCGCCTTCAGCGCGCCGCGGTAGCTGCCGCGATCCGGGCCAGGAACGCCGGCTCCGCGCGCGACGCCATGGCCGCGCACCTGCGCTCACTCTGGCGTGCTCAGTCGCAACGGTAGCCCCGACACGGCGACGGCGGGCAATGGGGCCAGCGGTAGGTCAGTCCTCGGCCTGCCTCGTCACGTCGCGGCGGATCATGTAGGCGCCTTTCCGGATCCGCGACACCCGCTCGTGGTTCTCCGAGAGCCGTTCGAGCGCGCGCTCACAGCGTTCCGAGTGGAGCCCGAGCCGCTCGGCGACGAAGTCGGATCTCACGATGGCTGGCGTCTCGGGCCTACGGAGGTAGCCGTCGACTCGCCTGACGTCATCCTCGAGAACGCCGTCACCCGCGGTCTCTAGCTCCTTGGGGCCGGTGGCGGACCTGACGGTGTGCCCAGTGCCTCGGTCGGCGTCAGCCGCCGTTACGTCAGCGGAGGCGGCGTCCGTCTCGATTGGCGTTACCCGGAAGTGATCGGCGACCTCATTGCCTCCGGCCCGGTCAGCATCGACCGTAGCGGTGCCTTGAAAGGCCCCTGTGAAGTCAGCGTCGTCGATGACCTTCACCGACCGCGACCCGCGGTTGTCAGCGGTCCCCCGAGGTGTGGGCAGATGCTTGCCGCCGGGCCAGCCGCTGTCCACAGCACCGCGTTCGGGGTTGGGGTTGGCGGTGGTGGCGCCCGTGGACGAAGCTGAGGTCACCGCTGCGGTCGTGGTGCTGGTCATGCCACGAGCCACGGGAACCAACTCCCGTTCTTCGATGAGGGCCGCTGTCGGCGCATCCTCGGACCGGGGCGCTGCCGCCGGCGCAGGGGGCGTGAAGACCGCCTGGCTGCCGTTCTCGCGTTCGGCGCGAGGGCTACGACCGGTGAG
>DASROV010000362.1:0-2054 GCA_035646755.1 Trueperaceae bacterium
CTTGAGTTGCCTGGTAGTTGGCGACGGGTCGGCGCTCGGCATTGATGCCGAGCGCCGACCCGTCGCCAACTACCAGGCAACTCAAGTATTTGCCGAGGTCGTCCACGCTGGCCTTCAGGAAGCCTGTCCCGAGGTAGGCGGGTGACTCGTTCCATACGGGCGAGCGGATGACGCCGCCGGCGGGGTCGTGGGTGTAGAGCGAGGCGACGTTGCCGGTCGCCTTGGCCGCGGCGGTAGAGAAGGTAGCGGTGTGCATGCCGAGCGGCTCGAAGACCAGCTCGGTAGCGACCTCGGCGAACGGCCGGCCGGTTACACGCTCGACTATCGCGCCGACCAGCGCCACGCACTCGTTCGAGTAGCTCGCGATCTCACCGGGCGCCGCCAAGGCCGTGCGCTCGCCTTTGCGCAGGTAGCCAAGCAGCTCGTCGTAGTCGCCGACGCTCGGTGCGCCGTGGTAGTCGCGGGTGCTGTAGACGCTGGCTGGGTCGCCCGCCTGGTTGCTGTGCAACGCGTAGTCGAGCGCTCTCAGCGGCGGCACGCCGGTGGTGTGGCTGAGCATGTGCCACAACCTCACGTCGTGGCGGACGTCGTGGCGGACGTCGTGGCGACCGTCGGCGGCAGCGGCCAGCCCGGGGTAATCGAAGCCGGGAAGCAGGTCGGCGACGCGGTCGTCTAAGTGCAGCAGCCCGCGCCCCTGCAGCGCGAGCGTGGTCAACGCCGTTACCGACTTCGACAGCGAGGCCAGCCCGAACACCGTGGCGGCCGTTGCGGGCAGGCGCGCTTCGCGATCACGCCACCCGAAGCCGCGACGATAGACGACCTCACCACCCCTGACGATCACTACCGCCGCGCCAGGCACCCGCTTCTCGCGCAGCGTGGCGTTGGCGAAGTCGTCGAACTCGTGCAACCAGGCGTTGTCGTCGCCGTCAGTCATCGTCGTGTCCTCCCAAGCTACCGCGTCTCGTGTGTCAGTCCTCGACCGCGAGCGCGTCACGCACGGCGTCTCCCAGGAAGTTGAAGCCGAGCACCACCAGCATGATCACGGCGCCGGGGAACACGCTGTACCACCAGGCCGAGAAGATGTACTGCTGCCCGCGGTTGATCATCGTGCCCCAACTGGCCAGCGGCTCCTGGATGCCAAGGCCCAGGAACGACAGCGTCGCCTCCGAGAGGATCGCACCGGCCACACCCAGCGAGCCGATGACGATCATCGACGCCAGCGAGTTCGGCAGGATGTGCTTGGCGATGATGCCGACGTCGCGTAGGCCCAGCGCCCTCGCGGCGGTCACGTACTCGCGGTCCCTTATGCGCAGCACCTCGGAGCGCATCACCCGCGCCTCGCTCGGCCAGCTGATGAGGCCGAGCGCGAGGAAGATGGTGGTGGCTCCCGAGCCGAAGATGGCCACGACGACGATGAGGAAGAGCAGCCCGGGGATCGCGAAGAATACGTCGGTGACTCGCATGATGAGGTTGTCGACGGCGCCGCCGAAGAAGCCGGCAGCGGCGCCGAGCACGATGCCGATGACAAGCGCGATGCCCTCGGCGATGAGGCCGATGCGCATGCTGATGCGCGCGCCGTAGACGATCCGCGAGAACAAGTCGCGTCCAAGTTCGTCGGTGCCCATGAGGAACTCAAGTGACGGTGGCTCCAGGCGCGCGGTCGCGATGCGCTGGTCGGCGGGGTCGTACGGCGCGATCTGCGGCGCGAAGATCGCCACCAGCGTGAACAGCACGACGATGAACAGGCCGAGCAGCCCGAGGCGGTGGCGCGTGAAGGAGCGCACCCGGCGTGAGGCGAAGAAGGCAGCCACCATCAGTAGCGGATCTGCGGGTTGAGGAAAGCGTAAACGACGTCGATGACGATGTTCACCACCACGAAGAGAAGCGCGCCGAACAGCAAAGTGCCGATGATTATCGGCGTGTCGCGGCGCGAGATCGCGTTGACGACGGCTCGGCCAAGGCCCGGCCAGTTGAACACCGTCTCAGTAACCACCGAGCCGCCGAGCAGGTAGCCGACGTCGAGGCCGATGACGGTGACCACCGGGATGAGGGAG
>DASROV010000363.1:0-8869 GCA_035646755.1 Trueperaceae bacterium
ATAGACTCCCGAGCAGTGAACGAGGCCAGCGTGCTCGTCGTCAACGCCGGCAGCTCGAGCCTGAAGGTCAAGGAGCTGCCGGCAGGCCTCGCGCTAAGCATCGAACGCCTCGGGCGGGGCGCCACGGCCCGGTCGGATGGCGGAGTGGTACCGGCTCCAGCGCTCGAGCGTCAAGCCGAGGCGCTGGCGTTCGCGCTCGAGCACCTAGCTGGCCAACCCGGCCACCGGCAGCCCGTCGCGGTCGGACATAGGGTCGTGCATGGCGGCACGCGCTACCGCCGACCGACGCTCGTCGACGATGAGGTCGAACGGGCCATCGACGAGTTGAGCAGCCTCGCGCCCCTTCATAACCCGGCGAACCTCGAGGCGCTCACAGCCGCCAGGCGGCTGCTGCCCGCGGCGGTACACGTCGCTGTCTTCGACACCGCCTTCCACGCCGACCTGCCGCCGCACGCGTTCGTCTACGGCCTGCCGCTCACGTTCGCCCGCGACCGGCTGCTGCGCCGCTACGGGTTCCACGGCACCAGCCACGACTACGTCACGCGCGAGGCCGGACGGCGGCTCGGCGCCGGCCGCGAGCGGCTGAAGATCGTCTCACTCCACCTCGGTAACGGCGCCAGCGGCGCCGCCGTCAAGCATGGCGTGTCGGTCGATACCAGCATGGGCTTCACGCCGCTTGAGGGCCTGCTGATGGGCACTCGCAGCGGCGACATCGATCCTGGCCTGTTGCTTCACCTGCTGCGTGAAGGCCTTGCCGTCGAAGAGCTCGACGCGCTGCTCAACCGCGGCTCGGGACTTGCCGGTATGTCCGGGGTGTCGAACGACATGCGTGACGTGCGCGCAGCGGCCGCCGCCGGCAACGACGACGCCAAGCTCGCGCTGGCGCTTTTCGCCTACCGCATCCGCAAGCTCATCGGCGCGTACGCGGCCGCCATGGGCGGGCTCGACGCGATAGTCTTCACCGGCGGTATCGGCGAGAACGACGTAATGACGCGCAGCGATGCGCTTGCCGGTCTCGACTTCCTCGGCGTCGTGCTCGACGAAGCAGCGAACGCCGGCTCGCGGGAGATCGTCAGCGCGCCCGCGAGCCGCGTCGCGGTGCTGGTGATAAAGACCGACGAGGAAGGCGCCATCGCGGCGCAGGTACGCGCAGTGGCCGGCCTCGAAGAAAGGCAGTGATATGCGTGGTTGACGTAGCGTGAGCATCCTCGGGATCGACCTTGGAGGGACCAAGATCCTTGCCGCCGTGGTGGAAGAGGGGCGCGTCCTTGACAAGATCCGCGTCGACACACCAAGGACGGGCTTCGCCGACGTGGTCGCGGCCATGGCCGACGCCGGCCGCACGCTCGTCAAGCGGGGCTACACGCTGAGTGCTGTCGGCGTCGGCTCGCCTGGGCCGCTTGACTACAAGCGCGGGCGCGTCATCTTCGCGCCGAACATCGCCGGCATGGTCGACGCGCCGATAGTCGACGCGCTCACCGCCGAGCTCGGCGTCGCGGTCTCCCTCGAGAACGACGCCAACGCGGCCGGCTACGCCGAGCATCTCTTCGGAGCGGCCCGCGAGCTCGACTCGAGTCTCTACATCACGCTCTCCACCGGCATCGGCGGCGGGCTGTTCATCGGGGACCGCCTCATCCGCGGCGCCCACGGTTTGGCCGGCGAGATCGGGCACATGACGATGCTGCCGGGCGGACCGATGGGTGGCGATGGCCACGGCGGCAGCCTGGAGGCCATCGCCGCCGGGCGCTCGATAGCGCGCGACGCGTCGTACGCCTACAGCCGCGCTTTGACCACCGAGGACCTGTTCGACCGCGCCAGGGCCGGCGAGCGCGTAGCGCTCGGTATCGTCGACAACGCCGCTATGTTCACCGGCATCGGGATAGCCAACCTGGTGAAGATCTTCGATCCCGAAGCGTTCGTGCTTGGTGGGGGCCTGTGCCGGGCCGGCGACTTCTACCTCGACCGGGTGAGGGAAGCCGCCAACGCTTACCTCCTCGGCTATCACCAGCCGCGGCTACTGCCGGCCGAGCTCGGCTACGAGGCCGGGGTCATCGGCGCAGCAGCGGTGGCGCAGCGGGAGAGCACGTCCTGAACGCGCACCACCCCGCCCGTATCGTCGACCTCGACGGCAACGCTTCGCCCCAATAGCCGCGAGGCCTCGGCCGAGACCGTGACGTCGATGCTCGCAGCGCGCGCGTGGACGAGGACGGGCCGCGCCTCGACCCCGATGCCGGCCGTAAGCGTGAGTCGCTCCGCGACGCTGTCGACCGCCCAGTCCTGTCGGACCAGGCGCTTCAGCGCCAACAGCACGGCGCGACCGTTGTCGGCCGGGAGGCCACCGGGACTGTCCGCTCGCCTCACCAGCAGGTCGTGAGGCAGCCCCCGCAGCGAGTCGTAGATGGCGTCGATCACCTCGTCGAGCAGGTAGGCCTGGTCGACCAACGCCTGGGCCTCCGGCTCGGCCTCTTCGAGCACGTCTTCGTCCGGGTCGAGAGGATCGATGTCGCGGAAGAGGCCGGCCAGCCGCGGCGGCAGGTTGTTGTAGCGGTAGAGGCTGTCTTCGACGGCGGCCGGCAGGGCCACCAGTCCGAGGTCGAGGCCGGCCCGCTCGAGGACCGCCACGGCCGCCAGCTCACCGGCGGCGCGGTTCGCGGCCGCCAGGTGAGTGACGCTGCCTGCCGGGAAGTCGAGCGCGCGTTTCACACCAGACTCTACAACCTTCCTCTGCCCACTTCCTCACCTCCCTGCTTAGTCGGGTGGGGGCGGTTGTTAGCGTCTGGCACGGTGATTCAGCGCTCATTGGGGTAACTGGAGCACGTGATAGAGTCGGGCCGTGTCGACCCTAGCCAGGGAAAATCGCACCGTCTCCACCGGCGCCAAACGCCTGTGGCTTGGCATCGCCGCGGTGCTGCTTGCCGCGGTCGCGATCTTCACCGCCATCAACATGCGCGACTACTTCACCGTCCCCGAGGTCCAGCTTCCCGACCTCATCGGCGTGCAGCAGGAGGACGCGGCGGCCGTCTTGCGGCGCCACGGTCTTGAA
This sequence comes from Trueperaceae bacterium, assembly GCA_035646755.1. Classification (GTDB taxonomy): domain Bacteria; phylum Deinococcota; class Deinococci; order Deinococcales; family Trueperaceae; genus DASRWD01. The sequence continues at coordinate 3,044 of DASROV010000363.1, forward strand.
CCGGTCTCCTTCGTCGAGTACGTCGAGGGCGCCACGCCCGGCGCCGTGACGTCGCAGTCGCCGGCGCCGGGCGCCGTGGTGAAGAAAGGTAGAACGGTACATCTAGGGATCAATACCGTCGCTGCCGAAGCTCGCGTACCCGATCTGCTTGGCATGCGCGAAGTGGACGCCAAGCAGCGAGCACAGGAACTCAACCTGCCCCTCGGCACTATCACCTATGAGGCGAGCGAGCGGCCGGCCGGGACCGTCATCGCCCAGACACCCGAGGGCGGTATCCGCTTCGGCATCGATGAGCGCCTGCGACTCGTGATAAGCCGCGGCCAGGACCTCGCCCGCGTGGAGTTGCCCGACCTCAAGGGCGTCGACGTCAAGGCCGCGCAGGCCGAGCTGGCTCGCCTCGGTTTCAACCAGGTCGAGACGGTGCCTTCGAGCGTCAGCTTCACCGAGGCCAGGGCAGTGGTCGGCATGGCGCCGCCAGCGGGCACCGAGGTGGTACAGAGCACGCCCATCGCACTGCACTACGCGTTGTCGAGCCGGAACGTCGTCAGCGTTCCCGAAGTCGTCGGCTACCCCCAGTGGCGGGCTCAGCTGTCGCTTCGCGCCGCGCAACTCGCGGTCGGCCAGATCACCTACGTGCAAGACCCGAGCAAGCCCGAGGGCGTTGTCGCGGTACAGCCAACCGGTTACACGCTTCCCGGCACGCCGGTGCTCCTCACCATCAACGGCGAGCCCAACGCGTTCGCCTTCCCCGATTCTACGAGCCCGCTACCGGGCGTAGACGACGTCACGCCCGGCGTGGTCGACCGACCACCAGGTGCCGGCCTCGATGCCGGTCAGGCCGACCGCCCGGCGGGGCCGGCCGACGGCGCCAGGCAGGTGCCGTTCACCTTCGACCCGACCTTTATGGGCGTGAGGCGGCTGCTTGAGGAGCCGTATCAGCTGCGACTGGTGATCACCGATGACCGCGGTGAGCGGACCGTGCTCGACCGCTCCCTCGCCGCCGGTGAGATATTGAGCACGACCGTCGACGTCTACGGTGAGGAAGCGATGTTGCAGACCTACATCGACGATGTGTTCTTCCAGGCGTGGCGGCCCTGAAGGCTACGGTCTTGAGCCACTAGGCCGTCGCGGCTGCCGAGAAGACCGTGCTCTAGCCGCCACGTTGCTCGCCGGCGAGCAACGGTCGCAGCGCCGCCAGACCCCCGCGCACCGACCGCGCGCCCGTCAGGCCGGCGCTGCGCAGGTACGCCGCCGCCAGCTCGCTGAAGCCTCCCACCTCGCACACCAGGAAGAACGTCTCGCCGGCCCCGACCCCCGCGGGCACAGCGCCGGCCTCGATGCGCTCGAGGGGCAAAGAGGCGCTCTGCGGGAGCCCGTCGGCGCCGTGCCGAAGGCCGGTCCGCACGTCGAAGACCTTGGCGCCCGAGAGAATCGCCGCGGCGGCTTCGGACGGTGTAGTGCTGCTCACGAGCCGAGCATAGCGCCCGGGCACGAGGCGAGTCGGTTGAGTGGAATATGTCGCTGTTGACGGGCATCCTCGGCACGAAGAATCGGTCTTGTATACTCGTCCGAGACGAGTTCAACCGGCCGCGAGCGCGCGCGAGCAAAGCCCACGCGCTCGACACGTAAGAGGAGGAGTTCCGTGAGCGAACCCGACATCTCCACACTGGCGCGACGCCTGGCGGAGCAGAACAACGTCGACTGGCGTGCCCTGAGTGGCTCGGGCCCCGACGGGAAGGTGGTCGAGCGCGACGTCCTCGACTTCCTGGCGAGGGTGATGGCGGGAGATGAAGCTACGAACCCCACTCCAGAGCCGCTTCCCGACGGGATGGCAACCTGGCCTGATCAGGACCTCAACGACGTAAGGGCCGGTGTCGGCGAGGCGGCCACGCTTGGCAACCTGCGCCAGGAGCTCGGTAACGCCATGAAGCCGGAGGTCGCCGACGGCGTGCCTGAGGACATGTCCGACGGCGCAGGTGATCCCTTCGGCGAGGTCGAGAGCGTGGCGCTCGGGTCGACCGGCGTCGGCGCGGCTGAGGTCGCTCCCGGCGACGCCAACTTGGTCGACGAGGATATCTTCCTGTTCGACGACCCCGCGGCCGACGGCCTCGGCGCCGATGCTGTGGACGGCGCCGGCGGAGCTCATGAGTCGACGTTCGCGCAGCAGCACGGCGCGGAGCATGAGGCAACGGTCGGGGCGGTGAGTGACGACCTCGACGACCTCCTCGTCGCGGGCGACGAGGTCGACGGTGATGGCGACGACGCCGGCGGCTTCACTGCCGATGAACCGGGCCGCGGTACTGCCGGCGCGGACAGCGGCGGTACTGCTGAGGGGGCCGCCAGCTCGTTTGGTGGCCTGAACGCCGGAAGCTTCGACGAGTCAGGCGACGACGACAGCTACGGTGGCGCGAGCGCCGAAGCCGAAGCGCTCGACGCTCCCGGCTACGGCTCCGAGCTCGCCGACGGCGGCAGCGCCGGTGCCGCTGATTCATCCTGGACCCAGCCGGATCCGAGCTCGTCCGAGCCCGGCTGGGGCTCAAACATCGCGTTGGGCAACGACGGTGGCTCCCAGTTCGGCCAAGCCGAAGACGCCGCAGACGACAGCGCCGATCTGTGGGGCGAAGCCGAGACCACCTCCTCGACCGACGACGGCTTGTGGACGACGGCTGACGATGTCGTCGGTGAACCTGTCGAAAGGGACCTGTTCGAGCCCGGCGGCGACGAGGAACCGGTCGAAGCAGCCCCTGACGACCAGACTGTCGAGCCGCTGGCCGAGCCTGACGACGAGACGGCCGAGCCGGTGGCCGAGCCTGGTGACCAGGCGACCGGGCGGGTGGCCGAGCCTGACGACCAGGCGACCGGGCCGATGGTGGAGCCCGACGACGAGGCGGCCGAGCGATTGGCCGAGGTTGAAGACGAGGCGGCCGACGCCGACGAGCTACCTGGCGTGACCGCCGGCGTGAGCTCCACCGCCGACCTGCCGTTGGCCCGCTCCGGGATGATGCTGAGACGCCACATCGACCTCAGCGCCCTGGCGGCCTGCCAGCTGGCGGTCGGGAACGAACTCGGCTTCGACGAGCCGCTTGGCGTGGCGCCGTTCCTGCTGCGCGCGGTGGCCAAGGCTGCCGGGGAGCTCAACGTGCCGTCAAGTCACGTCGCCTTGGCCGTGCTCGACAACGGACTCGAGCTGCGCCGGGTCGACGACGCCGCCGGTCGCTCGTTCGCCTCGCTCGTTGAGGAGCTTGCCGGTCCGGCCGTGGCCGAGGACGAGCCGCGGTTGGTGGCCGCCGACCTCAGCGGACTCGATCTCGACGAAGCGCTGCTCGACCTCGACGTCCCCGTCGTCACACTTGGGCGCATCTTGTACGACAACCAACGCGGCGCCTACCGCAGCACGCTGGCTCTCACCGGGGTCACCCAGCCCGACGCTGGAGCGCGCCTGTTGGCCCGCGTCGCGGAGCTGCTCGACGCGCCCGTGCGGCTGGTGCTTTAGGTTCGGCAGAGCACCAGAACCTGAGGGCCGGGCACCACGTGGTGTGGGGCCGGCCGCCTCAGCCTGCGGGCGCGGCCGGGATCAGCAGGCTGAGCGCCAGGTAGGCCAGAGCCACGACGCCGAGCGAGACGACCGCTGTCAACACGAACACCAGCCTTACGTTGCCGGCGGCGAGGCCGGTGAACGTCGCGATACCGCCGCATAGCCCGGTAAGCAGCCGGTCGTCGCGCGACCGCCGTAGCCGAGGTTGGTCCGGTGCCAGACGAAACTCGTGCTGGCGGTTGCTGGCATGGCCCGTGGCTGACATGCCGAAAGTATACGGCCGTGTTCAAGCCTCGCCGCCGCTCCGGCGAGCGCCGCGCGGTAACCTTGCCGCGTGACCGACGAGACTCGTGTGGAGCGCGGAGCGCCAACCGTGGCTGAAGGCAAACGCGACATCGTCGTCGGCGTGAGCGGCGCCAGCGGCCTCGTCTACGCCGTCGATCTCCTACGCGCCCTGGCCGCTCAACCGGTCAACGTCCACCTAGTGGTAACGGCCGGCGCCAAGCGCGTGGTGCCGACGGAGTTGTCAGGTGGACTTGCGGAGCTTGCCGACTACGCCACCGAGGTCCACAAGGACAGCGACGTGGGCGCCGCAATCGCCTCAGGCAGCAAACAGGTGGCCGGCATGGTGATCGTCCCTTGCAGCGCCGGCACGCTGTCGAAGGTAGCGCACGGCTCGACCGACTCGCTGCTTTCCCGCGCGGCGCACGTCACGCTCAAGGAGCGCCGGCCGCTAGTACTCGTGGTGCGCGAAGCACCATATTCGCGGCCGATGCTGGTCAACATGCTGGCGGCCAACGATGCGGGCGCCCTGGTGTTGCCAGCCTCGCCCGCCTTCTACCATCGACCGCGCACGATCGAGGACCTTATCGGCAGCATCACGGCCCGCGTCCTCGACCATCTCGGCGTGCCCAACGAGCGCGTGCCGCGCTGGCAGGGCGGCGCTTGAGCAGCAGAGGAACCGGAAGCCGTGCGATTCCGAGCGGCGCGACGGGTCCGGGCACGACCGGCCCGAGCGCGACCGGTCCGGGCGCGACCGAGAGCGGCGCGACGGGCGGCGTCGCCGCGCTCATCGCCGCGGCCGGCGCGGGCACCCGGCTCGGCAGCGGCCCGAAGGCGCTGCTGCGCCTTGGCGATAGCACGCTGCTCGAGCTCACACTCGCTGCGTTCGCCGGCTTCGTAGACCAGATCGTGGTCGCCGCCCCAGCCGACTACGTCGACCGGCTCGGCGCCGCGCACCCCGAGGTGACGGTGATCGCCGGCGGGGAGACGCGCCAACGCACCGTGAAGCGGCTGGTCGAGGCAGGTACCAGCGAGCTCGTCGTCGTCCATGACGTCGCCAGGCCGTTCCTGCCGGCTGCAGTCCTGCGGCGCGTGATCGCTGCCGCGCGGCGCCATGGAGCCGCCACCGCCGCCGTTACCATCGCCGACACCATCGTCACGCTCGACCCGCTCGCCGCGTCTACGGCGGCCGTACACGAGTCGTCAAGCGGCTACGGCAGCGTCGTCGAGCGCGAAGCCTTACGTGCCGTCCAGACCCCGCAGGCCTTCGACAGGGAACTCCTTGCCAACGCCCACGCCGCCGCGGCCGCGGCCGGGACCAGCGCCACCGATGATGCCGGCCTGGTGACGCTCAGCGGCCGGTACGTCGAGCTCGTTGAGGGCAGTCGGCTGCTGTTCAAGATCACCGAACCGGCTGACCTGATACTGGCCGAGGCCCTGCTTCCTCGCTGGTTGGCGAACTCGCGGGCGCAGACGTGAGCGCAGCGGCTACGTCACTGCTCTCGCTCCAGGCTCGATGCAAGCTCAACCTCGGCCTCGCGGTGATGGCCAGGCGCGGGGACGGCTTCCACCAGATCGAGACCGTCATGGCCAGGCTGGCGTTGGCTGACACCATCGACCTAAGCGTAATTGCCGCTGTGGCGGGATCAGCTGGCTCGGTGAGCCTGGCCATCGATGGCAGCGGTGGCGAAGTGCCTACCGGCGACGACAATCTCGTCGTCAAGGCGGCTCACGCCTATCTCGAGGAGTGGAAGCGCCTCACCCGCACCGAGGTGGCCGCAGCGCCGGGAGTGAGCATCCGGTTGGTCAAGCGCGTGCCGGTCGCGGCCGGCCTCGGTGGCGGCTCCGCCGACGCGGGGGCGACGCTGCGGGGCCTGGCTACTCTCCTGCCCGGCGCCGTCGACCTCGCGGCGCTGGCAGCGAGCCTTGGCTCCGACGTGCCGTTCTTCGCTGCCGACCTCTCCGGAGCCTTGGCGCGGGGCAGGGGGGAGCGCTTGACCCCGCTCACC
>DASROV010000364.1:0-4873 GCA_035646755.1 Trueperaceae bacterium
AGATCAGCCACGCCACCGGCCATCAGGTCGGCCGGCACGTACACGACGGCGGTGTCATCTTGGGGCCACGCTGGGAGCGCTACGGCGACGCGCCGTACGGCGCGCTCGAGGAGGGCAACGTGTTCACCATCGAGCCGACGATCCTTATGTCGCCCGCACCGTCGATGCTGGTAGAAGAGAACGTCGTCGTCACCGCCAGCGGAGCGCAGTGGCTCAGCGAGCGCCAGACCAGCCTGTGGTTGGCTGGACAGAAGACCTGGGAGGAAGCATGAGAGCGAACGCCGTGAAGAGGACTGCCGTGAAGAGGACTGCCGTGAGGAGGACCATCGCCGCGGTCGCGCTGGCGGCGCTCATCGCCGTCGCTGGCGCCCAAGCTGAGGAGACGCGCGAATGTGCCGCCACCGGTGGCACCGCCACCATCGCGCAGTGGAGCGAGCCCGGCAACCTCAACCCGCTGATCTTCCCGACCACCTACGACACCAACATCCAGGAGTTGGTCTTCGCCCGGCTCATCCGCCCCACCGAGACGCTCACCTTCGAGCCCGACATGGCCGAGAGCTGGGAAGTAAGCGAGGACGCGCGCACGCTCACCTTCACCCTGCGCGAGGGTCTCACTTGGCACGACGGCGAGCCGGTGACCGCGTCCGACGTGGCGTTCACCTTCACCTCCATGGCCGACCCCGAGTACCCCGGCGGTCGCTTCGCCGAGATCAGCATCATCGAGGGCGCTCAGGAGTATCAGGACGGTACCGCCGAGTCAGTAAGCGGCATCCAGGTGCTCAACGACCGCACCATCTCGTTCACCACACTCGAACCGTTCGCGCCGTTCCTGCCCGTTATCGGCGGCGTTTACATCCTCCCCGAGCACATCTACGGCGCGGTGGACATCGCGCAGTGGCAACAAGACGAGACCAACCGTCGACCCCTCGGCTCCGGCCCGTTCGTCTTCGAGCAGTTCCGTCCTGGCGAGTTCATCGAGGTTAGCGCCTTCGAAGACTACTGGGAGGGCCGCCCCTGTCTCGACCGCTTGATCGTCCGCTTCGGTGACCAGAACACCATGCTGGCCGCCCTGCTCAGCGGCGAACTCGACGCCGCTCCGGTGCCCATCGACGGCGCTGCCAGCGTCGAGTCGAACCCGGATCTCGAGCTCCACGTCGTCGACAGCCTCAGTTTCCAGTACATCGGCACCAACCTCCGCAACCCGATCCTCGCCGACCACGCCGTGCGTGAGGCGATCGCCATGGCCGTCAACCGCGAGGCGATGGTCGACGGCCTGCTCCAGGGCTACGGCAGCACGCTCAACAGCATCTTCCCGACCAACCATTGGTCGTACCCCGACGACGTCACGCCGATCACCTACGACGTCGAGGCGGCCAGTGCACTGCTCGAAGAGGCCGGCTGGACGCTCGACGGCGAGTACCGCAGCAAGGACGGTCAGGAGCTGGCACTGCGCCTCTTCGTGCCGACCGGCAACCAGGTGCGCGAGCGCACCGCCCCGATAATCCAGGCCAACCTGCGCCAGGTCGGCATCCGGGTCGACATCCAGACCATGGACTTCGCCACGCTGGTAACGCACCTCATGCCGCAGGACGCTGAGGGCACGCCGCGCTCGGTGAACGTCGAGGACTTCGACCTGTTCCTGCTCGGCTTCGGCATCGAACGCGACCCCAACGAGTACCTCAGCTACCTGCTGTCAAGCGACTCGCCGCCCAACGGCTTCAACTTCATCGGCGTCGACATCCCCGAAGTCGAGGAGCTGATGCTCGAGGGCCGGGTTACGCTCGACCAGGACGCCCGCGCCGAGCTCTATCAGGAGGTCGGTCGGTTGATGCGCGAGAACCTTGCCTGGATCCCGCTCTACCAGGCTCAGGACCTCTACGGCTCCAGCTCGCGGCTTAGCGGCTTCCAGCCCGACGTGCGCGGCGTGAACCCGAACGTCGCCAACTGGTCGGTCGAGTAACCGGCCGCTAGACGGGACCGGTAGGGAACAGGTAGCGAACTGGTAGCGAAGAGTGGGCGGCCCTAGGTGCTGCCGTACTTCCTCCACCGCGTCTTGCAGGGCGCCGTGATCCTGGTGCTGGTGTCGTTCCTAGCCTTCATCATCAGCCTCGCGGCGCCGGGCAACGCGCTGCAGACGTTCATCGACCCCAACATCCCGCCGTCCGAGTTGCGCGCCGCCGAGGCGCGCCTCGGGCTCGATCGACCCGTCCACGTGCAGTACGGCAGCTGGTTGGGTGAGCTGGTTACCGGCAACCTCGGCTACTCGTTCCGCACCGGCCGGCCGGTCGCCGAGCTGGTCGGTAGTCGCTTGGGGCCGACGTTCGTGCTCATGGGCACAGCCTTCGTCATTACGCTGGCGCTCGCCATCTGGCTCGGGGTGGCTACCGCCGCGCGGCCCTACTCGCTGTTCGACTACACCGTCACCGGCGCGGCGTTCGCAGGCATCAGCGTGCCCAGCTTCTTCACGGCGATGGCGCTCATCTACGTCTTCGCGTTGCGGCTCGGCTGGCTACCGACCTCAGGGCTCGAGGACTATGCAGCTTCCTACAGCGGCTGGGCGCAGCTGGCCGATAGGGCCCAGCACCTGGTGCTGCCAGTGGCGGTGCTGGTGCTCACGGGCGCGGCCGAACTGGTAAGGCACGTGCGCAGCGCCGTCGGCGAGGCGCTGCGGCAGGACTACGTGCGCACCGCCAGGAGCAAGGGCGTGTCCGACGCCAGGGTGCTGCGGCACCACGCGCTGCGCAACAGCCTGCTGCCCGTAATAACGCTCGTCGGCGTGGCACTGCCGCGGTTGCTGGCCGGCGCGGTGGTGGTCGAGGTGGTGTTCACCTGGCCCGGCATGGGCCGGCTGCTCGTCGAGTCGGTGTTCGCCCGCGACTACCCGGTCGCCATGGCCATAAACCTGCTCGGTGCCGTGCTCGTCCTCCTCGGCAGCCTGCTGGCTGACATGCTCTACGCCGTCGCCGACCCGCGCGTGAGGTACTCGTGACCGACGCCGTCGCCACCTCTCGCGCGGCCGCCCGCGCGCCAGGCGGACCGCGCGCCTGGCGCCAGTTCAGGCGCCACCGCCTGGCAGTCGTCGCGGCCGTGGTGCTGTCCATGCTCGCCCTGGCGGCGGTGCTGGCGCCGGTGCTCGCCCCGTCCGACCCCTACGACCTGGCCATCGGCCCCGACGGTCAGATCGCCTTCGCCGCCCCACCCAGCGCGGCCTTCCCGCTCGGGACCGACAGCGTCGGCCGCGACGTGCTCTCCAGGTTGCTCTACGGGGGCCGGGTGAGCCTCACCATCGGGCTCGTGGCAGCCCTTGTGGCCATCAGCGCCGGCAGCGTGCTCGGCGCTATCGCCGGGCACTTCGGTGGCTGGGTCGACCGCGTGGTGTCGCGCTTCGCCGACGCCGTTAGCACCTTCCCGGCGCTGTTCCTCATCCTCACGATCTCGAGCTTCGTGCCGCCGAGCATCTTCAACGTGATCGCGATAATCGGCTTCCTCAGCTGGATGCCGTCGTTCCGGCTGATGCGCGCCGAGGTGCTCAAACTGCGCTCGACTAACTTCGTGGAGGCCGCCGGCGCCCTGGGTGCCGGCGACGTGCGCGTCATGGGCCGGCATCTGGTCCCCAACGCCATCGGGCCCATCGTGGTGCAGGCCACCCTCGGCGTGGCCGAGGCCATCCTCACCGAGTCGGCACTGTCGTTCCTGGGGCTTGGCGTGCAGCCGCCCATCGCCTCGTGGGGCAACATGCTCGCCGACGCCCGCAGCATCACCGTCCTGCAATCGCAACCGTGGCTGTGGCTGCCGCCCGGGTTGGCCATCTTCGTCACCGTGCTCAGCATCAACTACCTCGGTGACGGCCTCAAAGAGACGGTCGACCCGCAAGTAAGCCGCGGCGGCTGAACAGCAGAAGGGGGAGTCTCGTGCGGCTGAAACCGAAGGGGAGATGGCGATGACAACCGACGCGCGTCTCGGCGAGCGCATCCGCTCGTTGCGCCTCGCCCGCGGCTACACGCTCAAGCAGCTGGCCACGCTCACCGGCCTCTCGGCCTCCTTCGTCTCGATGCTGGAGACGGGCAAGACAGGGGTGGCCGCCTCGCGCCTACAGGCCATAGCCGAGGCCTTCGGGCTGTCGGCGGCCGACCTGCTGCCCGAGACCGGCTCGCAGGCGCTTATCCAAACGGTGCGGGTCGACCGGCGCCCGCAAGTCCGCGGCCTGGGGACAGGCGTTAGCGCCGAGATGCTGGTGCGCGACCTGCACCGCCGTATCCAGCCGGTGCTGCTGTCGATCGCCGTGGGCGCCTCCCACCTCAACGCCACCGGCCACGCCGGCGAGGAGTTCGTGCTGGTGCTCAAGGGCAGCATCCGCCTGGTGGTCGACGACGACCAGAGCGTGGTGCTGGCGGTGGGCGACTCGGCGTACTACCCAAGCGCGTTGAGCCACGCCTACGAGAACGTCGGGGACGAGGGGGCCGAGCTGTTCACGATCTCGGCACCGCCTAAGTTGATCTGAGTCGCAGCGCGGCGCCCCTGCGCCACTCGAGCTGGTCTGAGCCGCGGCAGGTCGCCCCCGCGCCCCCCGGCGGGTTCAGGTGACCAGCGCCTCCGCCTCGATCTCGACGAGCTGGCCGGCGCCTACCAGACCGGTGACGACCAGCGTGTTCGCGGGCCAGATGCCCGCCAGGCGTCGGCCGTGGACCCTGGCCACGGCGTCGGCATCGTCCTGCTCGGTGACGTAGATGCGGGTGCGCACGACGTCCTCGAGCGTGGCGCCGAGTGACCGTAGCGCGCCCTCGATCTTGTCGAGCACGAAGTCGGCCTGTGCGGCCGCGTCGCCGCCCCCGATGAGGCGGTCACCGTTCATGGCGGTGGTGCCCGACACCAG
>DASROV010000365.1:0-2455 GCA_035646755.1 Trueperaceae bacterium
CTGCTGGAGGTTGCCGTGCTCGGCGACAACTTCCTGCGGCACGATGCTGAGGTTCGGCAGGTTGTTGAGGAACGGGGCGTACGGCTGTGACAGGGTGACGGTGACCTCGAACTCGCCGCTCGCGACCGCGGACGCCACCTGAGCGAAGCGGCTGGCCTGGGGTGAGGCGGTCTCGGGGTCGGCGACACGCTCGAACGAGTAGACGACGTCGTCGGCCGTCATGGTGCGGCCGTTGTGGAAGAGCACGTCGCTGCGGAGCTGGAACACGTAGGTGAGACCGTCGTCGGAGACCGTCCACTCGGTGGCGAGGCCCGGCTCCAAGCCGAGGTCGGCGTTCACCTCGATCAGGCTGTCGTAGATCTGGCCGATTACCACGAACGACGAGAAGGCCGTGACGAGGTGAGGGTCGAGACCTACTGGGGCCGTGTCGACGGCGATCTCGAGCGTGCCCGTCTGGGCGGTCGCGGCGCCGGCGAGCAGCGCTGCCGACAGCAGTAGCGACGTGGCGAAGAGCCTGATCCTAGCCATGGGTACGTCCTTTCGGTTGCGAGGCGCAGGTGAAGTGGCCGTTCCGAGGAGGGCAAGAACTTGCTGCGGGTGGCGCCGGCCGGTTCCCACGCTGACGCCATTGTGAACTATCTTGCGACGCTGAACATACCACTGCTAGACCAGGCGCGTTCGCGGCCCAGAGGATGGTCGCCTGGCCGGTCGAGTGTCCCGAGTCGCTGAACGCCGGGGAGTGCTAGATTCCATGCTCATGTCGCCTCGCGCACCGGGACTTCCACGGACTTTCCCGCGCGCTCTGCGGCCGTTCGAGCAGCGGCAGTACCGGCTACTGGCCGGCGCGTTGACGGCATCCTTGTTCGGCTCCGGCATCTGGGCCGTGGCGATGGTGTGGCAGGTAATCGCGCTCGAGGGCGGGCCGGTTCAGCTCTCCGCCGTGGCCGCCGCGAGCGCGCTAGGACTGTTGGGCGCGGTCCTCGTCGGCGGAGCGGTGGCCGACCGCGTTCCTCAGAAGCGCATCCTGATGACTGTCGAGATCACCAAGTCACTGATCGTGGGCACTGTCGCCGTGTTGGCGCTGAGCGGTGCGCTCGAGGTTCGGCATCTCGTCGTTGCAGCGCTGGTTCTAGGCGTCGCCGACGCGTTCTTCTACCCGGCTTACTCGGCGCTACTGCCTGCCATCCTGCCGCCAGAGCAGCTCCTGGCCGCCAACGGCGTTGAGGGTGTGCTCCGCCCGGCAGTTCAGCAGGCGGCTGGCCCGGCGCTGGCCGGCGTGATGATCGCCTTGGCCTCGCCCGCCCATGCGCTCCTCGTGGTGGCAGCCATGCAGCTTCTGGCCGGCATGGGAATGCTGGTGTTGCGAAATACCCCGTTGCGGCGCGAGTACGACCGCGCGCAGAACCCGATAAGGGGCGCGCTCACCGACATCCGCGAGGGCTTCGCCTACATGGTGAGAACCCCTTGGCTGCTGGCGACCCTACTGTTCGCCTGCCTGTTGCTCCTGGTGATAATGGGTCCCATCCAGGTATTGATGCCGTTCGCCATACGCAACAACGTCGGCGGTGGGGCCGGGGCATTCGCCGCCGCACTCACGGCCTTCGGAATCGGGGCCGGTGTGGGGTCGATGACCGTCGCCTCAATGAAGCTGCCGCGTCGTTATCTCAGCAGCATGATCATGCTCTGGGGCATAAGTTGCCTGCCCCTTCTCGCCGTTGGTTTCGTCTCGCAGTTGTGGCTGATACTGCTGGCGCTGTTCGTCGTCGGCGGCCAACGTCATCTGGGGCACACTATTGCAGCGCCGGGTGCCGCCGGCCCTGCTCGGCCGGGTCTCGAGCCTTGACTTCTTCGTGAGCCTGGCGTTGATGCCGGTGTCGATGGCCCTCGCCGGGTCGGTCGGCGAGCGTATCGGCATCCCGGCGACCTTCGCCATCGCGGCGCTGGTCCCACCTGTGCTGGCAGCGGTCGCCGTCCTCGTGGCCAGGTTGCCACGTGACGAGATCGCCAATCCGATCGACGCCGAGACCGAGCCGGTGGCCGCCTAGCGGGCCGTGCGCGGTTTGCTCAACGCGGTTTCGCGGCGCGGTCGTACTCCTCGCGAACCGCGGCCAACGACCTGAACACTGGGTCCGGGGCGAGGCCGTGCTCCTCGCGCAGCGCGTTGGCGGAGTCAAGGTACGTCGCGCAGCGCGACCGTAGCCCCCTCTCGTGCATGACGAAGGCCAGTCCCTCCAGCGCTGATGCTGCCGCCCTGAAGTCTGTCATCCGCTCGGCTACCTGTAGTGCCGCTTCGAACGAGCTCTCGGCGGCGGGCAAGTCGCCGCTGGAGAAGCTTATGGTCCCGAGCCCGAAGTGCGTCTCGGCCGTGCCCGCCTCATCACCCAGGGCGAGTTGCAGGCGCAGCCGCTCCCGCAGATGTTCGGTTGCCTCGGCCACACGCCCCCTGCTCTTCGCG
>DASROV010000366.1:0-2399 GCA_035646755.1 Trueperaceae bacterium
AGGCTCGGCTCGAGGTCGTCTACCGCGGCGGGCAGCTTGGCGATGCGCTCGGCCGAGTCGTCAAGCTCACGGCAACTGCGCACGGCCTTCTCAAGCCACACGCGGGCCGTGGTGTGGTCGCCACGTCGTTCGAACAGCTCGCCGAGTAGCCGCTGGGCGCTGGCGAGCCCAAGTCGGTCGGACGCCTCCTGCGCCGTGGCCAGTGCGCCGCGCAGATGCTCCTCGGCTGCGGCGTGGTCGCCCATGAAGCTGGTGACCTCGCCGAGGGCGAGCTGCGGCTCGAGCCGCTCGGCTCCGCTCAACAGCGGCAACAGCCGCATGAAGTAGTCGACTGCCGCTTCGTGCGCGAAGTTCTCCTGGGCGGCGCGCCCGGCGCGCCAGAGGTAGGTCTTGCGCTTGTCGGTGTCCCTAGAGCGCTCGAAGTGGAAGGCCAGCAGGTCGAGCTGTGGGTCGGCTTCCGAGGCGACCGAGCCCTCTACGAAGCGAGCCAGCCGCGTGTGCAACTCGAGCTGCAACTCGTGCGGAAGGCTCTCGTAGGTGACGTCGCGGGTGATTGTGTGGTCGAAACGATAGGTGAGCGGATCGCGAACTGCCAACGGCGTCAACTCGAACCGGCGCGTTACTTCCAGATCCTCGACCACCTCGGTCGGCGTGCGGTCCGCAAGGCAGGCGTGGACCCAACGCGCCTGGAACTCTCGGCCGATGACGCTGGCGACCTTGACGTTGGCCTGTTGGCGCTCGGAGAGGTGGTCGAGGCGGGCCAGGATGAGGCTGTGCAGGTTGGTCGGTAGCTCGCCGTCGGCCGCCGTCGAGCCGTCGGCGCCGCGGGCCGCCACTTCGGTCAGCAACACCTCGAGGTAGAAGGGGTTGCCCTCGGCGCGTTCCAACAGCTTGGCGACCAGAGCTGTGTCGGCATCGAAGCTGGTGCCATGCAGTCGTTCCGCGATCAGCTGCTCAGCCTCGTGCGGCCTCAATGGGCCCAGCAGGAGCTGCGTTGCGCCCATGAGGTACTGCACGGCTCCGCTCGTGGACCGGCGCTCCTGATCGGCCGCTTGTCGCTCGGGCCGCCCGGCGGTGAAGAGCGCAACCGGCAGGTCTGGCACCAGGCGGGCGAAAGACTCGAGGAGTTCGCGCGAGAGCGGGTCGATGGCGTGCAGGTCCTCGAGGACGATGACCAGCGTGCGTCCAAGCGAGGCGAGCCGCTCCGCCCTCTTGCGCAGCAGCGTGATGAGCAGATCCTGGCGTGATGCCTGCCGCAGTTCCGGGTTCATCGAGTCCACCAGGAAGTTGCCCTCGAGGTGGAGGTCGAGGACCGGCGCCAACAGCGGCAGGCGTGCGCTAAGGCTCGGCTCGAGGTCGTCTACCGCGGCGGGCAGCTTGGCGATGCGCTCGGCCGAGGGGTCGCGCGGGTCCAAGCCGAGCACAGCGTGGATCACGCTGTCCCAGGCGCGGTAAGGCGCGGTCCTGGCGTACGACTGCGCCGCCCCGGTGAGCACCTCGAGGTCGGTGGTACCGGCGGAGGCGAGCGCGGCCGCGATCAGCCGCGACTTGCCCATGCCGGCCGAAGCCGTGAGCTGCACGATCATCCCGCGGCCAAGGCGCGCGCTCATCATGGCCTCGCTGAGGACCGCGACCTCCTCGACCCGGCCGATGAGTCGTTCGCGACGCTGGTCGTCGCTGGTGACCAGCCCGCCGCCGGTATGTGCCAACAGCTCGAATACCTTCACCGGTTCGGCGCTGCCCTTGAACATCCGCGGCGGCAGGGCGCGGAACGAGAACGAATCCTGACAGGCGCGCGCGAACGCGTCGCTGGCGTACGCGGCGCCGTCGGCGGCGACGCCCATCATCCGCGCCGCTAGGTTCGTCTCGACGCCGAGGGCGCCATAGGTGCGCCGCTGCCGCGAGCCGTAGGCGCCAGTGCGAGCGGTCCCGAAACCGAGGCCGAGCCTCACGCTGCTGAGGAAGGCGAACTTGGCGGTTGCCTGCCTCAAGTTCACGGCCGCGGCGGCGCAGCGATGAACATCGTCACCGTGCGAGATCGGCGCGCCGCAGGCCAGGTAGAGGTAGCTGCCCTTGTCGCCGACAGTCAGTTGCAGGACGCTGCCGCCCACGGCGGTCGCCTCATGCTGGACCCACCTGACGAGCTCATCGAGCTTGCACGGGGCATCTTCATCGCCGTCGTAGTCGATGCCGTCGAAGGCCATGAAGAGTGCGGCTACCGGCCGCAGTTCGGTGAGGAACTCGCCCTGTCCTTCGCGCAGGCGTCGCTCCACGGTCGGCAGCAGCCACGGCTCGAGGTACGCGACGCTGGGCTGGCTCGCCTGTGCCGCGGCGCCGGCGGCCACCGGCCCCAGATCCGGCCTGCCCACTATTGCGTACGCTGGGCACGAATCCGAGCC
>DASROV010000367.1:0-3444 GCA_035646755.1 Trueperaceae bacterium
GGGTGGGCGCGCTTCGCCACGCTCTGGGTCTGGGCAGAAGTCGACGATGTCACTTTCTCGGAGGAGATGCCGGAAGGCGTCGACAGGAGCCTCGAACCAGGGACGGTCGAACGGGCCGGCGGCATCTTGCGCGTCGCGATCGCAGGGCGAGTGCGGCGAGTACTGGTGGACGACGCCGGGGGCGTCGCAGTCGTTTCCTACGTCCCAGGGGCGGTCGATCTCGCAAGTTCAGAAAACGCTAAGAATCCGGTCTCCGGGGTCGCGTGGTTCGGCCGCAACGCCAGTCACTTCCCAGGCTCTGCCGACTTCGTTGAGCTGACCGTGGATAGCGACCGCAAGCTGGCGGGCGCCGCGCTAACGAGGAGCGGAACTCGTTGGGTTGCCGATCTCCCCTCCGACTTCGGTGCGATCACATTGAGTGGGCTCGGTGAGGGCGGGGTGGACGGGTTGTCAGGCGGAGCCGAAGTCAAGCAACTGCGGTCGGCGCGGGCGCTGCAATTGCTGCAGCCTCCCAAGCGGGCCGTGTGGTTGGAGACCGGCGACGTGATCAAGCTGTTCGCCGGCGTGACAACCGAGCTCACCGTCATGGTCGCCTCCTATGGACTTTCGTACTTAGAGCCGGTGCTGTCGGCGCCCCACGATTGGCGAGTGACGGATGGGTATGGCGTCGACGCGAACGATCCGACGGGCCATGCGGACGTGGATCGGCCGCCAACGGGCTCCCGATCAGCCCACATCCAACGCAGGCGCCTCCGCATCGAGGTGCCCGATCTCGCAGGCGAGTCGGAAGGGGAGTTGAGCTTCCACTGCGCTGAAAAGACCTACTCGTTCCCTTACCGAGTAGCGTCCCCGATAACGACCGCCTGGCGGATAGAGTCGCTCAACGGCGAACCGGGCGTCGTGCTGGCGCTAGGTGACCTCTCCGGCAACGGCGGCGAAGCTCACATCCGCTGGCGAGCCCCTTGGCGCGGCGCGAGCGACTCGACGGGATCGTTCCCAGCCGCCACGCATGAAGATGGAGCCACGACCGTAGTAACGGTGGCGATCTCACCAAGTGGAACCGCGACGGCCAGGCTGAAGCTGCCGGATCGCGAGCCGTCGGCGCCGCTTGCTGCCGACGGCTCTTTGAGCGCGGCGAGTGCGGAGGAGGGTCGAGCGCCGTTCGAGCTCCCTGGCTTTACCTACTCTGCGGGGGAGTTCGAGGTCGAAGCGCTGGTTACTTTCGGGCGCTTCAAGGGAGTCACTCGCGCGAGACTGCCCCTGTACTGGAGCAGGCATGCGTCGAAGCAAGACGCGCCCAGCCGACCTATTCGGCTCGACCGCGAGGACCAGGCTCTCTGGGCCGATCGCCGCTGGCGCGGCCCGAGCGACGCCTCGGCCGCGGCGGAGGTCCGTTGGGACAAGGGCGGCATGCGTCTGAGCTGCCGAGTCACGGATGACAAGCACGTCGCCGATGCCAACGAGGACGATCTCTACGAGAACGACTCGATACAGGTCTATTTTGACTTCCGCTCCGCTCACCATGGCGACCGCAACTTCGACGAGGGGGTAGCGGCTTACGTGCTCGCCCCCTCGACGACCAAGGACTCGGTGCGCGTTTCTCCCATAGCTGGCAACCGGGAGATATCCAACCGCGGAGCGCGCGCCGCCTGGTTTACCGCCGAGGGAGTCGAGGCCAAGGCGACATCGATTCCGAACGGGTACAGGGTCGAGGCTTACTTCCCCTACACCAGCTTGGGCACCCGGCCGTTGAGGGCGGGAGACGTGATCGGCTTCGACCTCTCGCTCTCGGATAACGACGGCACCTGGTACCGGAACACTCAGCTGCTATGGAGCGGCGCCAGAGGAAGACGCTGCTACATCCGCGGGTCGTATCACGATCCTCGCGAGTACGGATGGCTGATAGTCGCCGGCGACGGAGTCGACCGTGGCTAACTCTCGGTCGAGCGAGCGACCGGCGATCCTGGGGGGTGAGCCGGTGGCGAACGCCGCTATCTGGCCCGAGTGGCCCCAGTGGAACGAGTGTGAGGAGAGGGCGTTGCGAGAGGTGCTGGCGTCCGGCCGCTGGCAGTCGGGGCCTCAGGTAGAGGCCTTCGAACGCGAGTTCGCCATCTATCAAGGGAGCGACCACGCTATCTGCGTGACCAACGGAACATCTTCGCTAGAGCTGGCGCTCAGGTCCTTGAGCATCGGTCCCGGTGACGAGGTTATCGTTCCCACCTACACCTTCGCCGCCACCGGGCTCGCGGTCCTGGCCGTCGGTGCTCGTCCCGTCTTCGTCGACTCCGAACCCGAGACGCTCAACATCGACCCCGATAAAGTACGAGCCGCGATCACCGGTTCCACGCGTGCTGTGATACCCGTCCACATCGGCGGCCATCCGGCCGACCTCGACGAACTGAAGGAGCTGTCCGCCAGCCACTCGTTGCCGCTTGTGGAAGACGCCGCTCACGCTCACGGGGCCGAGTGGCGCGGCGAGCGTATCGGCGCCCATGGCCACTGTGCGTCGTTCTCGTTCCAGACCGGCAAGAGCATCACGGCGGGCGATGGAGGCTGCCTGACGACCGGTGATCCGGTGGTCGCGGAACGTTTGCGCTCACTGCGTGACTTCGGCAGGGGTCCGGGCGGCGAACTCGTGCGTGTTGGCGGCAACCACCGGATGACGGAGTTCCAGGCCGCCGTGCTCCGCTGTCAGCTGGGTCGCCTCGACGACCAGATCGCGGTGCGCGAGAGCCGAGTCTCCCGGTTACGGTCGTCGCTCACCCGGATCCCGGGGATCAATGTCGCGGCGACGGATCCGCGCGTGACGAGGCACCCTCACTACCAGGTGTTACTCCACTATCGCCCCGAGGAGTTCGGGCTGAGCAAGGCCCAACTGCTGCAGGCCCTCGTGGCCGAAGGGGTACCGGTCGAGGCTGGCTACCAGCCTCTACACCTGATGACGCTGTTCCAGCGGACTGTGGCCGAGGGGCACGCGATTGCCCACCCGTGTCGAGTGGCCGAGTCGGCCTCTAGCGCGAACGTCCTGTGGTTCAGTTTCAGGCTTGCGCTAGCGAGCGAGGAGCAGGTCGATACGCTAACCGTCGCGCTCGAGAAGTTGCGGGCGAACGTCACGGAGCTGAAAGGTGCGATGCCTGCGCGGTGAGCGAAGCGGCCAGCCACGACACTATGAGCCTTGAGTCTCCGCTTGCTGTCCTGCTTGACGCCGACGACCGCGAACGCGACTGGCAGCGCAGCGCCCAGCACTACGGCGGGTACGCCGTCGAACTACTCGAGCACGCCGGTTTCCCGTTCCACGAGGTCCAGCGCGCCGAACTGACTTCCGAGCGGCTGCCACCGCTCCTGCTGCTTCCGTACTCGGTGAGGCTCACGACAGACGAGTTGAAGGCACTTACCGCCTACGTCATGGGGGGCGGATCGGTGGTCGCGTGCGGCGGTGTGGAG
>DASROV010000368.1:0-13909 GCA_035646755.1 Trueperaceae bacterium
GCCCAGGCCGGCCTCAAGGACCCCGCCACGCTCGACGACGCGTTGGCCAGCGTTCCGGACGCGTTGGCAGCCTGACCGCGGCCGTGACGGGTGCCGCGGCGGGAGCCGCATGAGAGCGACCGAGGTCGTGCTCGGCCTCGACGTCGGCGACGCCCGCATCGGCGTAGCGCGCGGGGAACGCGGCTCCTCGTTCGTCTTCCCGCGCGGCGTGGTGGACCGTGCCGGCACGAAGCCGGACGTCGAGAGCCTGGCCGCGGTGGTGGCCAGCGAGGCGGCCGCCGTGGTCGTCGTCGGCCTGCCGCTAAACCTCGATGGCTCGGAGTCGGCTCAGACGCTAAGGGTAAGGAAGTTCAGCGAAGCGCTCGCCGAGCGCTTGCATGCGCTCGGCGTGCGCGTGGTGCTCGAGGACGAGCGTCTTACTACCCGCATCGCGCAGCGCCAGCTAGGCTCCGGACCGTTGCCACGTGGCAAGAGGCAGGCGAAGGGTCGGCTCGACGAGGCCTCGGCCGTGCTCATCCTCGAGTCGTACCTAGGGCACGGCGAGACGGGCGCGTGAGCGTCGAGGCCCCGCTCAACGAAACCGCCACGCGTCCGCGGACCGCGCGCAAGGGCAGGCGCGCGGCATTCACGCTGCTCGTGGTGGTGCTGCTGGTCGCCGCCGGCGCCGTCGTCGCCGGTTTCCTGCTATCACCACCGAGCGCGACGCCGACGGAGGTCGAGTTCGAGGTGATGCCGGGCTGGGGCGGACGACAGGTAGCAGCGGCGCTGCGCGAGGAGGGCCTTATCCGCTCACCGTTCGCGTTCACCCTCTACCTGCGCCTGAAGGACCTCGACCACTCCATCGGCGCGGGCCTTTACGACCTGCATCCCGCGATGAGCGTCGCCTCTATCGCGGCGACGCTGGTGGAGGGCGGCAGGCCGCGACTTGTAGACATCGTCGTCCCTGAGGGTTGGCGGGCCGACAAGATCGTCGAGCGCCTGGCCGCTAACGGCGTAGCCAGCGAGCGCGAGTTGCGAGATCTGGTAAACCATCCAGGATCCACGCTGGCACCCCCTTATCTCCCTGCGGGGCGAAGCCTCGAAGGTTACCTGTTCCCGGCGGTATACGAGGTGCCGCTGCACGCGACCGCTGAGGAAGCTCTCGGCCTGATGGTCGCACGCTTCCGCGACGAGCTCGAGGGGTTCGCGGGCTTCGATGAGCAGGGCGACGGCGACACCGGCGACACCGGCGATTCTGGCGACTCCGGCGACACCGGCGGCACCGGTGACCTGGCCGCGGTCCTCAGGGAGCGCCGCCTCACCGTCCACTCCTGGGTGACGCTGGCCAGCATGGTGCAGGCCGAAGCCGCGTCCGCCGACGAGATGGGCATCATCGCCGGGGTGTTCGTCAACCGCTTGGAGCTCGGCATGCCCTTGCAGTCTGACCCCACCGTGGCCTACGGCCTCGGCAAGGAGCTCCCGGAGCTCAGCGTGTCCGCCGGAGACCTCGCCCTCGACACGCCATGGAACACCTACACCAGGCCGGGCCTGCCGTTCGGGCCCATCGGCAACCCCGGCGCTCACGCACTTCGCGCGGTGTTGGCGCCCGAGCGTTACGCCGCTGACGGCGCTCTCTACCTGTTCTTCCTACACGGGACGACGGGGGGCGAGCCGATCTTCCGGCCGAACTCCAACCTCCCTGCCCACAACCGCGATGTCGAGGCGTACCTCCGAAACGACGGCCCACCGGCTGATACAATGTCGCGGTAAAACAATCGCAATCAGGTCCCGGAGGTCGCAGACCCTTGAACGCCTTGCTCGGCGTCGCGCGTGTCATAGACGCCATCACCCTCGCTTGCGGTCGCTTCGCATGGTGGTTGTCGCTGGCGATGGTCGTCGTCGGCATCTACAACGTGATAACCAGGTACTTCTACGGCACGCTCGAACGCATAGTCGGCATCGAGGCCGCTGCGAGCATGACCGGCAACCTCTACCTAGAGCTGCAGACCTACGCCTTCGACCTGATCTTCCTACTTGGCGCCGCCTACGTGTTGCGGATCGACGGTCACGTGCGCGTCGACATCCTGTTCAGCAACCTCAAGCAGCGTCAGAAGGCCATTGTCGACCTCATCGGGATCTGGCTCTTCCTCGTGCCCTTCTGCGTCATCGGCATCATGTTCAGCGTGCCTTACGTGCGGCGCTCGTGGGAGCTCTTGGAGATGAGCCCCAACCCCGGCGGCCTCGCGCGCTACCCGCTGAAGACCGCCATCATCGTCGCGTTCGCGATGCTGCTCCTGCAGGCCATCTCCGAGACCATTCACGACGTCGCGTTCTTGAGGGGCCATCCGCGTTCCGGCAGCGTCCACGATTTACCGACTTCCGTCGGCCCCGCTGACGGGCCGCCCGCCGAGGGCCCGTCAAGCGACGGCCCAACGGACCTCGGCGCCGGTCCGGCCAAGGTGTCGCTCCACGGCAAGAACGGGCTGGTCTGATGCTCGGACTGTGGATGTTCGCCGTCGTCGTGGTCTTCCTACTCGTAGGTTTCCCTGTCGCCTTCACGCTCGGCGGTACCGCCGTGTTTTTCACGCTAATCGGCTCGAACTTCACCGAGGCCTACCTCGGCTTCAGCCTCCCCTGGGAGCCGATCTTCAACGTCGCGCGGCTGAACATCCTTCCCCAGCGCATCTTCGGCACCATCATGGACAACTACACCCTGGTGGCCGTGCCGTTCTTCGTGTTCATGGGGGTGATGCTCGAGCGCTCGGGCCTGGCCGAGGAGCTGCTCGAGTCGATGGGCATGCTGTTCGGCGCCCTGCGCGGCGGCCTGGCGATAAGCGTGGTCGTGGTCGGGGCGTTGCTGGCCGCGTCGACGGGCGTGGTCGGCGCCTCGGTCGTGACGCTTGCGGTGCTGGCGCTGCCGGTGATGCTCAAGTACAACTACTCCAAGACGCTGTCGACGGGGGTGGTAGCCGCCTCCGGCACGCTCGGTCAGATAATCCCGCCGAGCATCGTGCTGGTCATCCTCGGCGATCAGATCGGCGTGTCGGTCGGCGACCTGTTCCTCGGCTCCTTAGTACCCGGCTTCATGCTCGCCGGCCTGTTCGTGGCGTGGGTGGCGTTCGTCGCTTGGCGCAAGCCGCACGAGGCGCCGGCCCTGCCGCCCGAATCGCGCGCCATCCACGGCTGGAAGCTGGTCGTGCGCTTACTCAGGAGCCTGGTCCCGCCGTTCGTGCTCATCGGCCTCGTACTTGGGACTATCTTCCTCGGGGTCGCCACGCCGACGGAGGCGGGCGCCGCCGGTGCGGCGGGCGCTACGGTGCTTGCCGCGGTCAACCGGCGCCTCAGCTTCAAGAACCTGCGCGACACCATGGACACCACGGTGAGGCTGACAAGCATGGTCTTCATCATCCTGGTCGGCGCGACCGCGTTCTCGATGGTGTTCACCGCCCTCGGCGGCGGGCGGGTGGTCGACGAGTTCCTGCTCAACCTTCCTGGCGGTGCTACCGGGTTCATGTTCTTCACGATGCTGGTGATCTTCCTGCTCGGCTTCTTCATCGACTTCATCGAGATCACGTTCATCGTCGTGCCCCTTATCGCGCCGATCGCGCTGCGCTTCTTCGGGCCCGACATGATGGTGTGGTTCGGCGTGGTGGTGGCGATGAACCTACAGAGTTCGTTCCTCACGCCCCCGTTCGGCTTCTCCCTTTTCTACCTGAAGGGCGTGGCGCCGCCCAGCGTGAAGACGACCGACATCTACCGCGGCATCGTCCCGTTCGTCATCATCCAGGTCGTGGCGCTGATCCTCATCGTGGTCTTCCCCGGCATCGTGAACTTTGTGCCCAAGCTGTCACGCTGACGCGCGCCGGCTCCTGGAAACCGGCGCGCGTCGTACAAGTCTCTACCTAGCCGCAGTTAATCCTGGCCATAGACGAAGTTGAGGAAAGCGAACTGGTTGCCCTCGTCGTACGGCCGCAGCTCAGCGAGGAAGGCGGTCACCGAGTCGGATATGCGGCTGTACATCTCGTTGCTCGCACGCATTTCGTCGTTGATACCGGTCCAACTAGCGAAGAAGGTCTGCAAGATG
Organism: Trueperaceae bacterium; assembly: GCA_035646755.1. Lineage (GTDB taxonomy): Bacteria > Deinococcota > Deinococci > Deinococcales > Trueperaceae > DASRWD01. The sequence goes on from DASROV010000368.1 coordinate 4,064, forward strand.
TCGTTGGAGAACACCCGCGGCTGGGTGCCGCTGGCGACCATCCGGGCGAAAGCGGCCGGGTCGGCGGCGTTGTAGTTGGAGTACATCTGTGAGTTGACGGCCTTGGCCGCGACCCTGAAGGCCTTCTGAAGCGCCGGGGTGAGCGAGTTCCAGGCGTCGAGGTTGATGTAGGTCGAGAAGCCCGCGCCCGGCTCGGCCCAACCGGGACCGTAGTAGAACTGGGCGGCCTGGTTCATGCCGAGGATCTCGTCGTCATGCGGACCGACCCAATCGGCGGCGTCGAGCACGCCGCGCTCGAGGGCGAGGAAGATCTCGCCGCCAGGCAGCGTCTGCACGTTGACGCCCGCCGCGGCGTATACCTGCGCGCCGAGCCCAGCGGTGCGGAACGACAGCCCGCGCAGATCCTCTGGGCTGCTTATCTCCTTGTTGAACCACCCCGCCATCTGCATGCCGGTGTTGCCCGACAACAGCGCGATCATGTTGTTGCGGGCGTTCAACTCGTCCCATAGCTCCTGGCCGCCGCCGGAATAGACCCAGGCGTTCAGCTGCGGTGCGGTCATGCCGAAGGGGATGCAGGTGAAGAACGCGTGCGCGGGGTCCTTGCCGATGTAGTAGTACGAAGCGGTGTGACCGACTTCGAACGCGCCGCTGGCGACCGCGTCGAACACCTCGAGGCCGCCTATCTGAGCGCCGGCGGGGAACACCTCGATGTCTATCTGACCGTCGGTCATCTCACGCAGGTAGTCAGCCAGGTCGACCGCGCCGCCGTAGAGGTTGTCGAGGGAGGTCGGCCATGAGGTCGGCATGCCCCAGCTATAGACCTGGCGGTCCTGCGCCTTGGCGAACATAAGTGGGGACACGCTGGCGCTGGCGGCCACGACTCCGGCCTTCTTCAGGAAATCACGACGCTTCATCACAGACCTCCGAGACACCCTAAGCTAGGTTGTTCAGCGCCTCGAGTATAAGTGCTGCGGCCCATGGCCGACAACGCGTATCAACGCGCCAGTTTCAACGTCCCGTTGAGGAAGGTGGCGAGGGCTTCCACTAGCGTCGGCGAGATGACCGCGTCGCTTGCCGGCAACAAGCCTCTTACGGCAGGTCCGTTGACGTCGACAAGGTGGTGGCTCATGGCGGGCAGCTCGAGCAGCAGCGCCGACGGCGCGGCGGCGGCGAGCGTGCGCCCGTCGGCGAGTGCCACCTGGAGATCCTTGCCGCCCTGGAAGATGACGATGGGCATGTCGAGAGCCGCGATGAGCTCGGCTGGATCCTGTGCCATCTCGGTTCTCAGCAACCCAGCCGCATGCGCGAACAACGACGCCACCGGGTTGCTTGCCAACTCACCCTCCAACTCGAGGGTAGTGCCGGTCGAAGCCTTCAGCGCCGCGATCACGTCGTCGACCTGCTCGGCGAGCCGCGCCAGCGCTGCTTCGTCGGCACCGCCGCGGCGGGCGCTGGCGAGCAGTTGCTCGGTGAGGAGCACGTCGAGCGGGCGCCCGGCCGTCGCGAGGAGGACCACTACCTGCGGCTCGATCACGCCCGTGGCCGAGGCGTAAAGGGCCACCAGGCCACCTTCGGAGTGCCCGATGACGCCGAGTCGACGAGCGTCGACCCCCGGCGTCTCCGCCAGCAGGGTCAGCCAGGCGGCGGTGTTGGAGGCGTAGGTGTCGATCGTGACGGCGTTGGCGTCGCCGCTGGAGGGCGCGATGCCGAGTTTGGCCACGCGCAGCACCCCATAGCCGCGGCAGCCGAGCGCGTTGGCTAGTTGCTCGTAATTGGCGTTGTTGATTACCGGCGGCACGTTGCCTCTAAGGTCGACAGCTCCGCTTCCGGGCAGCAGCACCAGCGTCGGCGCCCCGCGTCCGGCCGCCGCGCCGCGAGGCAGGCTCAACAGGCCTTGCAGGGTCTCGCCGGTGGACTGCACCTGCACCTTGGCGACGTCGACGCATTTCGCCGATGCCGCGAGGAAGTCCTCGGCCGTCTCATCTTGAGCGTCCGTCGGCTCGGTGACCTTGGGCTCCTGCGCGGCGAGGGCGGCGGCGTCGTCGGCGGCGGCGACGCTGGCGGCACTGCGGCGTTCGAAGCGCACGGCACCGATTGTCTGCTCGACCAGGGCGATCTCCCCCGCGTCGTCGACCCAGAGGGCGAGGTCGTTCACTTGGTTCCTCACCGTTACCGTGGCATCGAACCTCGTCGCCCATACCCGCTCGTCGTCGCTGATGACGAACGCGCTCTCACCCGTCGCACGTAGGCTGGCCTCCGCCAGGGCTGCGGCCTGCGGCACGACGGCGGTGACCTCCAACTGTTCATCCCCGCTGGCCAGCAGCGCGTTGACCAGCAGCTGGAAGCCGTCCATGAAGTTGTTGTCGAGCACGTATAGCGGCTCTTCGGTTAGCAGCTCGAACGAGCTGGTGTTGCCGCCCTGGTCGATCTCGAGCTCGACGCCGGTGTCGGAGAAGACCGCGTCGACGCTGATTTCGATGCCTTGCACAGAGCCCGCCAGCGAGTAGCTGATGGCCGTGCCATCGGGCCTGGTAACCAGCTCGTCTGATACGTCGAGCAGGCCGTCGAGGACCACGAACGAGTTGGATTGATAGCCGTCGGCAGTGCGCTCGATGTCGACACCGACCTCGCCGAGGGGCACCTGACTCTGAGATAACTCGTAGACCGTGGTCGTGGAAGCCTCGGTGGGGATCGATACTTGGGCGACTACCGGCGTGGGCAGCAGAAGTGCGGCGCCCAAGGCGAGCGCGATCAAGAGCGGGCGAGCGAGACGGGTCGGCGTTCGGTGGTGGTTCAACTCGGGGCAGCTTCCATATGGCATCCACTTAAGTATCGCCCATGGTGCCGGCTGCCGACAGCAGGAGCCGGAATTGCCCTGGGTTGTCAACTCAGGTCTTTTGGCCGGCGCCAAGCGGCCTCAAAACACATACGTCCTTACCTGGTTCGAGAGATCGGTGCCCACCCTGCTTGTTAGACTCCGCCATGAGCATCCGGCCCGACAAGTGGATAAGGGAACGCGCCCTCGAGGGGATGATCACGCCCTTCGAGGACGGCTTGGTACGTGACGGCGTCATAAGTTACGGCCTGTCGAGCTTCGGTTACGACCTTCGTGCTGCACCCGAGTGGCGCATCTTCGTCAACGCCTTCAACACCGTCGTCGACCCCAAGCACTTCGACACCAGGAGCCTGGTCGAGCAGACCGGTGAGACCTGCATAATCCCGCCGAACAGTTTCGCACTCACGCGTTCGATTGAATATTTGCGCATACCGGAAGACACCATGGTGATCGCGTTGGGGAAGTCGTCCTATGCCCGCTGCTTCAGCGGCGAGACGCGCGTTGCCTTGGTCGACGGCACCTCCCCCAGCCTCGCAGAGATGGCGGAGCGCCATTTAGCAGGCGAGATGTTCTGGGGTTACTCCATCGGCGAGAACGGCAAGCTGATCGTCTCCCTGCTCGACTCGCCGCGCCTCATCGGGCGCGACAGCCTGCTCGCGCTCACGCTTGACGACGGCAGCACCATCGAAGCAACACCCGACCACGACTTCATGTGCCGAGACGGGTCATGGAAGGAGGCCGGTGCTCTTCGCCCTGGTGACTCCTTGATGCCTCTGTACCGCTCAGTGTTCCGTGGCTACGAGATGGTCCACCAACCCATGGCCGGCTTCTACGAAGCGACGCACCGGCTAGCCGATGACTGGAACTTGCGCAGTGGCATCTACGAGGACCAAACCAGCACCCATCGTCACCACGTCGACCACGATCGGCGCAACAACAACCCTTGGAACATCGTGCGCATGGACGCTTCGGAGCACATCCGCTATCACAACGCCGATTCATACGGCGGGGACTTCGACCCTGTCGAGCATGGAGCAGCGATCAAGGATGCGCTGCACATCAGGAGCCAAGACCTCGCCTGGCGGCTGGAACGCGACCGCCAACAGCGGTTGCGGGCCGAGCGCTTCTGGCACGACCCGAAGTACGAAGCCAAACGCAAAGAACTGCTTCAATGGCATAGTGAGCGATGGACCGAGTCCGAGCGTGAGTTTCAGCGACAACGCATCGCCCGTTTCTGGCGAAACAACACCGAAGCCCGGTTAGCGCAGGGCATTAGGTCACGAGCGGCTTGGGCGACGTCCCCCGAGTCCCGCAGACAGAATCAGGTGATCGCGGCTTTCCGCGGCACACAAGGACGCGTCAACCACAAGGTCGTAGGCGTGCGGGAACTGAAGGGAGAACAAGAAGTCTACTGCCTGACGGTGCCCGAGGCCGGAAACTTCGCCCTGGAGGCCGGAGTCTTCGTCCGGAACTGCGGGATCGTCGCGAATGTAACGCCACTGGAACCCGGTTGGGAAGGTCACGTAACGCTCGAACTATCGAACACCACGCCCCTGCCGGCCAAGGTCTACGCCAACGAGGGCATAGTGCAGCTGGTGTTCTTCCAGGGTGAGCGTCCCGAGACTACCTACCGCGACAGGAAGGGCAAGTACCAAGGGCAGAAGGGCGTAACGCTACCCAAGCTGTAAGTGCAAACGGCTCCCGACGGAGCGTCTGAAAAGTGACGCGTACTGGCCCCGCCATCAACCCCCCGAAGTCACTCGACGTCGTCCTCCTGCAGTAGCGGCAGGCGCAGGAAGAACACGGTCCTGCCCGGTTCGCTGTCAACCGTTAGCTCACCGTGGTGGTGCCTGGCGATCTGCCTGGCGATCGCCAGGCCCAGCCCGCTACCGCCGCCGGCCCCCTTGTAGAACTTCTCGAAGATGCGCTCCCGCTGTTCAGGTGCGATACCGGGGCCGTCGTCCTCGACCCTTACCTCGACCTCGCCGCCGACGATCGCGACCGCGATGCTCACGCTCTCGGGGCGACCGGCCGACCTCACCGCGTTGGCCACCAGGTTCCTCAGCAGCTGGCGCAGCTTGAGCGGGTCACCGAGCACCAGCGCCGGCTCGCCGTGCTCGACCTCGACGCCCGCGAACTCGTTGGAAACGGGCAGCACGACGTCGCTGCCGATCTCGATGAGGTGCACGAGCGGCTCTTTTACTAGCTCCCCCCGCGAGAGCTGCAGCAGGTCCTCGACGAGCCGCGTCATCGTGAGCGAGACGCGCTGGGCGTCGTGCAGGTCCTCGGCGGCGGCCGGACCGGCTTTCCTGGCCGCGCGATCGAGAAAGCCACGCAGGCTGGTGAGCGGCGTACGCAGCTCATGGCTGGTCTCGGCGAGGAACACCCGTTGAGCGTCACGCGCCTCGCTTATGCCCGAGAGCAACTCGTTGAGGGTCTCGGTGAGCTTGCCCACCTCGTCCCTTGGGCCTTCGTACTCAAGGGGCTCGAGCCGGTCGGGGCCGAGCAGCGACGCGCGTCGTGCCAGGCGGGTTATCGGCTTGAGTGAGGCCGCCGCGACGAGGTAGCCGACAAGCAAGCTGGTCACCACCAGGACGGCCGCCATTAACAACAAGGTCCGCGACAGCCGGGTAAGCGTATCGGCGATGTAGGTAGGGTCGGCGATCACCACCACCACCCCGAGCACGAACGGGGCGAGCACGGCCTCGACTCGCTGGCCAAGCAGCTTGCCGCTCCACTCGGTGGCGACGAGGCTCGCGCCGATGACGTCCGAAGGTGGGATCGCGGCCTGCGCCTGCTCGAACTCGGGACGGGAGGCGGCCAATAACTGTGCCCCCGGCCCGTATACCTGCAGCACGACACCGCCGGTCGGCGCGGCCTGGCTGATGCCGGCAGTTCCTTCGCCGCCGCCGTACACCGCCGCCAGCGCGATGGCGTCTTCCCTTAGCGAGCGCCGTAGGTCGGCGTACATCTCGCTGCGCACGATGGCGTAAGCCGCCACCAACGTGAGGCCGGCCAGCACGGCCGTAGCCGCGCCGGCCAGCAGCGCAACGCGCCAGGTGAGTGGCAGCCCCGGACCGCGGTGCGTCGCCACCTCGGGTTCTGTTAGGAGCGGCAGCGCCCGCACGGCGCGGGCGTCGGCGGAACGGCTGTCGGGGAACGGGTGTCGGTCAAGACTTCAGAGCGTAACCGACGCCGCGCACGGTGCGGATGACACCGAAACCGCCGGCCTCGCGCAGTTTGCTCCTGATGTTGGCGATATGCACGTCGACGACGTTGCTCGAGGGCGGCAGGTCCTCGCCCCACACGTTGGTCTCGATCTCCTTGCGGCTGTACACCCGGCCCGGCTGGCCGGCCAAGTAAGCCAGCAGTTCGTACTCGCGCGGACTCAACTTGACCTCGTCCTCTACCCACAGCACCTGCCGCCTCACCGGGTCGATCGTCATCTCGCCGATCTTCTGGGCGGCGCCGAGCGTGCGCTTGCGCAACTGCACGTTGACGCGCGCCAACAGCTCTTGCACGTGGAACGGCTTGGCGAGGTAGTCGTCGGCGCCAGCGTTGAGCATCTCGACCTTCGTGCCGACCTCGTCGGCGGCGGTGAGGATGAGTATCGGCGTGTCGCCGGTGCGGCGGACACGCCTGGCGATCTCCTGGCCGCTGAGGTCGGGGAGGCCGAGGTCGAGGATCACCAGGTCGGGCTCCTCCTCCCTCACCGCCGATAGGCCGCGCATGCCGGTGTCGTAGGCGAGCACCTCGAAGCCCGCGTCCTGCAGCTCCCGACTAAGCAACCTAAGGATGTCGACATCGTCTTCAACGATGAGAATGCGCTTGGTGGTCATTTCAGTCCTCCTGAACGGCGACGCGAAGGAACACGTTGCGTTCCCTCAGCAGCAGTTCTCGCAACGACAGCGGTTCGAGGCCCTCCGGTTCGGTGAGCCACACGTCCGCGCCATCGACGCTTATGCGTCCTAGCAGCGCCTTCGCCGCGTACAGCGATTCCACCCGCTCGGCGGGCGTGCCGTCGGCCGGGAAGATGATGATGCGAATCTCCGTGCCGGGCGGCGGGAACTCGGCGAAGACAAGCTCACCGTCGTCAACACTGGCCGACGCGAAGACCGTCAGCAGATCCGTCGACACGATGCGCAGCTCAGTGCCATCTGGCATCGCCGGCAGCACAGCGATCAACTGTCCCATAAGCAAGAAGTGCGCGAAACTCATAGTCACCGTTGACGAGGCGTCGTCCTCTTGACGCCACGCTCCGTGTCGATGCTACCGGCAGAGGGTGAATGCTGCGTCCTGCAGCGGTTAAGCTAACCTTCATCGGCTCTCGACACGGTGGTGTGGACACCTAAGCGGTGCCATGGGCAGCCGCCGCCGATGGCGCGTAGAAGCGCCTGTCTCACGTCAAGAACCTCGTAAATGAGAAGTGAATGAACTAACCGCTGGCCGCTGGCCGATATGCAACATTGTCACAACTGCTCGACGAACTGCTCGGCGGCCACTTGGCCTCGGTTGATCCGCTTCACGCCAGGCCGAGCCACCGAACATCGTTACCGGGCGAAGGGGATGGCATGAGATTTGCATCTGGGTCGCCCGGCTGGGTCGACAAGGCGCGCTGGGCCGCGTTCGCACTAGTGGCATCGCTGTCGTTCGCGACGGCAGGCGCCCAGGCCTTCGATGAGAACGTCTACTACCAACAGTGCCTGCGTTTCGAAGCAGGCGGCGACTTGGAGACAGCCAGAAGGGCCTGCCAGAACGCTTTGCAGGTGAGACCCAGCTTCGCCGACGCCGAGCTTGCGCTCGCCCGCATCGAGTTGCAGATGGGCGAGCACGCCAGCGCCGAGAGTCGTTTGCGCAGGGTGCGCAACAGCATCGACGGCGCCGAACCGCTTGTCTTGCTGGCCGAAGCGGTCCTCGAGGGCGGCAGGCCGCTCGAGGCCGAAGCCTTCCTGCAGAGTGCTCGTACCCTGCTCGCCGAGCGCGGCAATCGCGAGCTGGAGGGACGACTGCAGCAGCTTGCCGGCCGCATCGCGGAGTTCCGCGGCAACTACGACGAGGCGCTCACCGCCTACGGCGCTGCCATCGCCGCCGACGCGCTCAACGTCAACTACCGCATGGCCGAGGCGCGCTTGCGTCTCCGCCTCGGCGAGCCGGCCGCCGCGGCCAACCAGCTCCAGTCGTACATCAACCTCACCGGCGACGACCGTAACGCCGACATGCGCTCGCTGCTTGGGCGGTCGCTGTGGGCGCAGGGCGAGCCGGAGGCGGCGGCCGGCGAGCTGGCCACGGCCCACCAGCTGCGCGGCGCGCGCGACGTCCAGGCGCAATCGCGCGATCTGCGCGCGCTTGCCCTCATCTACTACGCCGAGGGCGACATCGAGGCGGGCAACCTCGCCATGCGCGAAGCGCTGAGGCGCGACAACCTCATCAACCACCTCGACGGCAACACGATTCTGTGGCTGCTAGTGCTGTTGCTCCTGGTCGGGGCTCACCTCGTAGGCGAGAGCCGTATCTCGAACTCGAGTGGTCTCGAGGTCGTCGACGGCCCCCGCACCTGGAGCGTCGGTCAGGTCTTCGGCACGCTCTTCGCTGCCTTGCTGTTGGCGCTGCTTGCCGCGGTGTTCTACGGCGTCGCCAGGTTCCAGAACCCTCTCGTGCTGTTCACGCCAGTGCAGTCGACGGAGGCCAGGGCGCTGTTCTTGATCACGCTTTCGGTGATGCTCGCGCTGCTGTCGTGGCGCCGGGTGCAGGCCAACGGCTTCGATCCGATGGAGTCGCTGCTCGGCCGCAGCCAGAAACCCCTCACCGGCGTCGGCTGGGGGCTGTTGTTCCTTGCCGCTTTGATCGCGTACCTCCACTTCGACCCGTTCGACGGCGCGCTCGGCACCTTCCACCTCGACCTGCTGCAACTGAACCCCTACGTCGTCGCGGCGATGATCCTGGTGCCGGTCTCCGAAATCTTCTTCCGCGCGTTCGTGGTGCCGCCGATGACCCGCCGCTACGACGCGCGGATCGCGACCATCGTCTCCGCCTCGCTCTACGCCCTTGTGCTCGGCACGCCGGTGGCGCTGCTTTTCATTTTCGGCCTGATCCTCGCCGACCTGCAGCGGCGTCGCGGCAGCGGGCTCGAGCCGCTGCTCGCGCAGTTCACGCTCTACGCCGGGTTGTTGATCGCGGTGGCCGTCAGCCCCTGGGTTCGCAGCCTGTTCTTCGCCTGAGCGTTGCCGCTATTCTGCGTCGACAAACCGCTCGGCCCCGGCTCTCATGACGTCGTGGCGCGGGCGCGCCGCCTGCTCGGCACCCGCCGGGTGGGTCATGCCGGCACCCTCGACCCGCTCGCCAGCGGCGTGCTGCTGTTGCTCAGCGACGAAGCCACCAAGCTCTCGCAGTTCATCACCGGTCACGACAAGAGCTACCTCGCCTGGGTGAGACTCGGCGTCGGCACGCCCACGCTCGACGCGGAGGGGCCGGTCAGCAGCGAGGTCGACGCCTCCCAGCTCGACGCCGAGCAGGTGCGGGCCGCGCTGCCCGCCTTCCTCGAGCTTGACGAGCAGCGCCCACCGGTGTTCTCGGCGATAAAGCGGGACGGTGAGCGCAGCTACGCCGCCGCGCGTAGGGGCGAGCTCGAGGAGCCACCGGCGCGGCCGGCGGGGTACCGCGCCATCGACCTCATCGCGATGGCGAGCGACCGCGACGACCTGCCGAGTCGCTTCGGCCCGACCGGGGAAGGCAGCGAGAACGCCACGCTGTGGCGCCCCGACCCGGCCGGAGAATCGTTCGAGCTGCCGCCGCGGCTGCCGGGCGGCGGCGTCACCGCGCTCATCGCGTTGCGGGTGGCGGCCGGCACCTACGTGCGGGCGTTCGCGCGCGACCTCGGTGGCGCGCTAGGCGTGCCCGCCCACCTCGCCGGTCTGGTGCGCACCGCAAGCGGGCGCGTCGACCTCTCGCGGGCCGTCCCGCTCGAGCGACTGGGCGAGGCGCCCGAGCTGCCGCTCCGGGCGGCGCTCGAC
>DASROV010000369.1:0-6549 GCA_035646755.1 Trueperaceae bacterium
GCGAGTACGAGGCCGGCGTCATCCAAGGCGTGCGCGAGCCGGGCGATGCACTCAACCGCGCCGCCCAAAAGGCAAGGGACATCATCAGTGGCTTCTTCTAGTCGATCACCCTCCTCGGCCATATCCAACCCGCGTTCGGAAAGGAACCATATGCGCTACCTGAGAACCATAGCCCTTCTTCTCGTCACCATTTTGGCGGGCTCGGCATTTGCCGAGACCCGGTCGGTCACGGTGCCGGTGGCCTCGCAAGACGGCTCGGCCGTACCCGTGAGCGTCGACCTGCTCACGCTACGCAACGCCATCGGAGCCGATTTCGCCTTCGACTGGGCCAACCTGCGCGTGAGCGTGGCTGGCGAGCCCGTGGCGTTCCAGATCGACGACGTCGACCTCAACGAGCGCGTCTCGGCCGGCGACGAACTCGCGTTCCTTGCGGCCGCCGACGCCACCATCGAGGCCAGCGACACGGCGCTCGAGCCGGTGGCGTTCGAGCCCGGCCTCGAAGTCTCGGTAAACGGCGACGCTTCCATAATCACCAGCCTGTCGGGCAACGGCTTCAGCGTCGAGATCGCGCCCGAGGGCCTGGCTCGCATCACCGGCTTCGGCGACACTCAGGGCGTGCTGGCGGCGGAGCTGGGCATCCTGCGCTTCAGCGGCTACCCCGACAGCACCTGGTGGGCCGACGAGCAGTACGGCCCGCACGAGGAGTACACCACCCTCGAAGCCGGCGGCATGCGCCACGTGCAGACGCAGATCCTGGCCGCCGGGCCGGTGCGCGTCGTGGCGGTAAGCGAGTACGCCTCCGACCGCTTCGTGGGTCTGAGCCAGCGCGTCGTTACCCGCGTCTACCAGTCCGGCGACGTCGACGTAAGCAACAGCGTGCGCTTCGGCGGCTACTCCGACATGATGAAGCTGCAGAGCATGGCGACGAACATGGTCAGCCAGGTCGATCCAGAGGCGCTACACGTGGCTCCGGTCTTCCGCCGCCTGCTGTGGGCCGATCAACTTGACATCACGGCCGAGGAGTACTTCGCCGAGCGTGACGCCGTGCGAGACGTCGACGGCGAGAGCGTCATAGCCTTCAACAGCACCGACAACCTCAGCCCGCTGTACTGGGGCGCCGCCTACATCTTCACCTCCGCCGAGCCGTGGCGCGCCGGCTACAGCGAGAGCCTCGGCCTCACGGTCATCGAGAGCGCGCACTCCATGCCGGCAATCGCGGACGACTACGACGAGTGGTTGGCCGGTAACACCTGGGTCTTCGAGTCGCAGGAGTTCCGCACCGGGGTCTTCAAGTGGTCGGCCGAAGAGTTCGCCACCTACCCCGCCACGGAGGGCATCACCCTCAACGTACCCAACCACTACCTGCCCGGCGACACCGCCGAGTTCCGCTTCACCTACAGCGTAAGGGCGGCCTCCGATCTGGAGGACGCCGTGCGTCAGGCCCGTAGCCTCCAGGCTGCGATCGCGGGCGCGACCCTCGAGTGACGACGACCGGGCCAAGGGGGGCGCGTGCTTTGCGCGCCCCCAAGGCTTGGGCGTGCGCGACGCGGGCCATCTCGGCTTGGGCGTGCGCGACGCGCGCCCTTAAAGCGTTGGCGCGCACGGCGCGCGTTTTCACGGCTCGAGCGCCTCGGGGCGCGCCGGGCCTCAAAGTCCTGCTGGCCGCCTTCCTCTTGCTGGGCGCCGCCGGGCCGGCGTTGGCACAAAGCGGCGACGAAACGGAGCGGCCCGCCAGCCCGGCCGCCGGGCTGCCCATCAACTTCGACCACCTCGACCACCTCAGCCAGCTTTTCGAGGTTGAGGGCGAGCAGCTTCGTGGCGTGTGGATCTACGCCGAGCCCGGCATCGGACCCGACGCCCCCTACCAGTACCGCGGCGCGACTGGCGAAGGCGTAACCGACCTCGATGACGTCGCCAGAGCGGCTATCGCCTACCTTTGGGCGGCGGAGCAGGACGGCCTCGAGACCACAGTCCCCCACGCGCTCGAGTACGCCCGAGGGCAGCTCGAGTACGTCCTCGCCATGCAGGCCGAGAACGGCGAGTTCTTCAACTTCGTCTTCGAGGACGGCAGCATCAACCGCCTCGGCATCACCAGCCGCAAGGGCGCCGGCTTCTGGGCGGCCAGGGCGCTATGGGCGCTGGCCGAAGGCATGCACGCCTTCCGAGAAGAAGATCCTGAGTTCTACGCGCTCCTGCAGTCCGCATTCCTGCTGGGTGTCGAACCTTTCGCGCGCCAGGTCGACGCCAGCTACGGCGAGTACATCGACGCCTACGGGTTCCGCGCCCCCGCCTGGTTCCCGGGTGACGGCAGCGACGTAGCGTCCATCCTTCTACTAGGCCTCACCACGTACCTTGAGCTCGAGACCGACGACACCACCTATCTTCTGGCATCACGACTGGCGGACGGCCTTACTGAGTTCCAGTACGGGCCGCCGCAGGAGTACCCCTATCTAGCGCATCAATCGTTCGCGCGCGACCCGCTGCAATGGCACGCCTGGGGCAGCCGCCAGACGCAGGCGTTGGCGCGGGCGGCCAGAGTCATGGACGACCATCCTGACGCCGCCGCTTGGCTCGCCAGCGCCGAGGCCGAGGCCGGCCACTTCTTCGTCCAACTGCTCGCCTCGCAAGGGCCCGTCGAGAGCATGAGGCCGGCGGTAAAGAGCGGCCCACAGATCGCCTTCGGCATGGAGTCGCTGGCCAGCGGTCTGTTCGAGCTTCACGCGGCCACCGGCAAGGAGGTCTACGCCGAACTCGGCGGCCTCATGACCTCGTGGCTCACTGGCAACAACGAGCTGCGCGAGCGGATGTATGACCCGACCAGCGGCCGCACCTACGACGGGCTCGAGCGCGGCGTTATCAACCGCAACTCCGGCGCCGAGTCGACCATCACTGCGCTGCTCGCGCTGCTCCAGGCCAACCGCAGTGAGGTCGCCGCCGACGCGCTCGACTGGCAGTGGTTGTGGAAACTAGACGACGTGGTGGTAGAGCTGGAGACCGGCTTGGACTTCGGCGAGCCGCCCGAGGTCGAGTCGGACTCGGCCGCCAGCGGCCAGCTCGTCGCAGTGCTGCAGCCGGGCGCGGCTGTGGTCGTCGACGCCGTCGTGCCGAGCAGCGGTGAATACCGACTGCAGGCGCTTCACCGAAACGACCCGTGGGACGCCAGCGCGACGATCGCGCTCGGCCAGCAACGGCTCGGCACGATCAGCAACGTCGGCGACGGCCCGGCCCATCACCGCCTCGTCGACCTCGGCGTCGTGAGCCTGGAGGCGGGCGAGACGCGGTTCGTCGTCAGCCACGCCGGCGGCGACGAACTGCGCTTCGACGCCATCGTCTTGAGGCCGCTGCTCACGCAGAAACTTTATGGCCGCGAGGGCGAGCGGATGCTGTTGGTGAAGAGTTGGGCGGACGAACCAGTCGACCTCGACGCCGGCGGGCTGGTTTCCGAAGCACTGGCCGCCATCGGGGCTCAGGAACGCGGCGATCTCACCGTGCGCGTGTACGATCGCTTCGCCAACCAGCAAGACGACGCGGCCGTTCTGCCCGCGTTCGGCTTCGCCATCATCAGCTTCGCCAGTAGCGAGGCGCTGCCCGACCTGCGCACCAGCAGCCGCGTCGACCGCGAACCCGTCACCGTCGAATTCGCCTTCAGCCAGGGCCCTTTCCACGGGCTCGCACTAGACGCCCTGTTCAACAACGACGCCTTCTCCGACAGCCGCAACCCAGCTAAGGGCAACTTCGACTCGCGCTCCGGCGCGCTTGGAGCGACCTACATGGCCGAACGCGCGCCGGCGGCGAACGAGGTGTTCGAGCTCGGCGGTGTTTCGCTATTGTTCCCGCCGAGCGAAGCCGACGCCAACAACGTCGCTATGTTCGGCCAACGCCTCGTCGTCCCGAGCGGCCACTACGCCGCTATCTGGGTCCTCGGCTCGTCTGAGCAGGGCAACTACCAGATGCCCGTGACCTTGGAGTACGCAGACGGTAGCTCCGAGCAGGTCGACCTTGGCCTCTCGGACTGGTGCCAACTGCCGCGCTACGGCGAGCCGGCTCTGCTCGAGTTCCCTCAGCGGCGCGGCGCCGGAGGCGCTATCGAACGCATCACCTGCCGCATCTTCCTGCAAAGACTGAGTGTCGACCCCAGCAAGGAGCTGACGCGTATCGGACTGCCGGACCGCGAGACCATGCACGCCTTCGCGATCACGTTGGAGGAACCTTGAAGCTCACCCGTCACCCCGACAACCCCGTCCTCAAGCCGGAGCCGACCAGCGCCTGGGAGGCACTCAACGTCTTCAACCCGTCGGTAATCATCCACAACGGCCTGTGGCACATGCACTACCGCGCTCAGGGCGTGGACTACGTGTCCCGCATCGGCTACGCCGTGTCGACCGACGGCGTCCACTGGAACCGCCTACGAGACCCGGTTTTCACGCCCCAGGGCGACGACGAAGCCAGAGGCGTGGAGGACCCACGCGTCACCGAACTGAACGGCCGGTTTTACATGGCCTATACCGCCTACGGCCGCGGCGGCCCGCACCCGGAGACCGGCTCGGTTCCCACCAATATCACCCCCATGTACGCCGTCAGCGACGACCTGATCAGTTGGGAACGCCTGGCGCCCGTGGTCGTCGGCGAGGACAATAAGGACCACACGCTCTTCCCCGAACTGGTCGCCGGCAACTACGTTACCTTCCACCGCAGACCGCCCTCGATCTGGTTAGGCTTCAGTCAAGACATGCTCAGCTGGGGCGACCACGTCGAGGTCATCAAGCCCCGGCCCGGGCTATGGGACGGGAAGCGCGTGGGCGCCGGCGGGCCGCCGATTCGTACCGAGGCCGGCTGGCTGGTGCTGTATCACGGGTATGACGAAGCGCACGTCTATTGCATGGGAGCTGCGCTGCTGGACCTCGAGGATCCGCGCAGAGTGCTTAGGCGACCCGAGGCGGCGATACTCGAGCCGCAGGAGACTTGGGAGATTAAGGGGGATGTGCCCTACGTGGTGTTCGGGTGCGCGAATCCGGTTCACGACGGGGTCGTGCATCTCTACTACGGTGGCGCTGATCGGGTGATCGGGTTGGCGACGGCGCGGCTTGATGAGTTGCTGGAGTGGACCTTAAAGGAGGGGTAGGGACTCGCCCTGCGTCGGTGGCGTGAAGAATCGCCGATCAACCCGCCTCCGCCTCGAACCCGTAAGTGGCGGCTGGAAGTCGCCAGCTCACCTGGTTGAAGGAAGCTGTAAGCCGGTTCCGGTTTCAGGTGACCGTCAATCCGAGGTAGGCGCGCTGTACGGCCGGGGCGGCTTTCAGTTCCGCCGCCGTGCCGGAGCCGCTGATCCTGCCCGTCTCCAACAGGTAGCCCCTGTCGGCCAGCGCCAGGCTCTGCCGCGCGTTCTGTTCCACCATCAGGATTCCCATGCCGCGATCACGCACTTGACCAAGCACCCTGAACATCTCCTGCCTCAACAGGGGCGCCAGCCCTAGCGAGGGCTCGTCCAACAGCAGCAGGTCGGGAGCGCTCATCAGCGCCCGACCGATGGCGACCATCTGCTGCTCGCCGCCGCTCATTGTTCGCACCACCTGCCCCAAACGTTCCTCCAGCCTCGGGAACAAGTCGAGCACGAAACGCCTGTTCTGGTTCTCGCGGCCACGCGCCCGTTGGGCATGGGCACCGAGCAGCAGGTTCTCCGCGACGGTGAGCGGTCCGAAGACGCCTCGCCCCTCCGGCACAAACGCGACACCCGCCTCGACCACGCGGTGCGGTGGAACGCCCCTCAGGCTACTGCCGTGCAGGCGGATCTCCCCCGAAGAGGCCGTAAGCCCGGCGACCGCCTGCAGCAGGCTCGACTTCCCGGCCCCGTTCGCCCCCAGCACGACGACGATCTCGCCCTCCGCCACTGCCAATGACACCCGATCGAGAGCCAGGTGCTTGCCGTAGATCACCGACAGGCCGGTCGCCTCAAGCATCCTCTGCCCCCAGGTACGCCTTCACGACCTCTTCGTCCGAAAGCACTTCGTCGGTCGGCCCGCTCGCGATGACCTGCCCGGCGCTCATGACGACGCAGCGGCTGCAAAGGGCGCGGATGGCGTCCATCACATGTTCGACCAGGAGGATGGCGATGCCTTGGCCGCGCAACGACTGCAGCAGCTCGATTCCGACGACTAGCTCCGAAGGGTTCAGCCCGGCGAGCCATTCGTCGAGCAGCAGAACCGACGGGTCCTGCGCGAGCGAGCGGGCCAGCTCCAACCGCTTCTGGTCGATATAGGTGAGTTGCGCCGCAGGCCACTCGCCCTTCCCGGCCAAACCGACCTGCGCGAGTAACCGCTCCGACTCGTCGTGCGCTTGAGCCCCTTGCAGGGGTTGCGGACGGAAGGCCAAGCCCGCCTCGACGTTCTCACGGCAGTTAAGCGAGCCGAAGACCCGCACTAGCTGGAAGGTCCTGGCAACGCCGGCGTCGGCGATCCGCTCAGGTGCTTTGCCTCCGATCGAGCGGCCCCGCAACAGGATTGTCCCTTCCGACGGCGCGAGAGCCCCCGAGATCACGTTCAAAGCCGTGGT
>DASROV010000370.1:0-2567 GCA_035646755.1 Trueperaceae bacterium
TTGCGGAAGATCGGCACGCCGCTTCACGACATGAGTGGGCCGCAGTCCTTCGTGGCCCTCCAGAGCGACTTCGACGGCCCCTTCCCCGCCGGGCTGCGCTACTACTGGAAGTCGCTCTACCTCGACGACCTCAGCGACGAGACCATCGAGGCGATCGTCGAACGCAGCGTCGAGAGGCCGTCGGACATGACCTTCATCCCCATCCGCCACTTAGGCGGCGCGGTCGCCCGGGTAGCCGATGCGGAAACGGCGGTGGCTAACCGCCAAGCGCCCTACCTGTTGAGCATCGATAACGCCTGGGCGGACCCAGCCGCCGACGAGCGCAACATCGCCTGGGTTCGTGCGTTCTGGGACGCCATGCGGGCCCACTCCCAGGGAGGTGTCTACCTCAACTTCGCCGGTCTGAAAGACGAGGGCGCGGCCGTAACGAAGGCCGGTCACCGCGCCAACTTTGACCGGCTCGCCGCCCTCAAGGCCGCCTACGATCCAGACAACGTGTTCCGGTTGAACCAGAACGTGCCGCCTCGAGCCTGAGCCGCCGGGTGACGGCCAGTCGGTCGGGCCGCCGGGTGACGGCCAGTCGGTCGGGCCGCCGTGCGGGCCGGCCCACTGGTATTCGCACCCCTATACTCGAACATGGCGACCCGTGTAGGGCTGTTGGGACCGCCAGTCATCCACAGCGGTGACGCACGGCTCGAGCCCCCAGCCGGCAAGACGACCGCGCTGCTTCTCTACCTGGCCTATCGGGCTCAGTGGATCAGCCGGGTCGAACTCGTGGAGTTCTTCTGGCCCGGCACCGCTGAGGGCACGGCGCGCACCAACTTACGCGGCCTGCTGACGAGGTTGGTACCGGCACGTCCGTACGCGGACGCCGTCGAGATCGAGCCGACGCGCCTCAGGTGGCGCGTGCCCAGCGACGTCAGCGATCTCCGAGAGGCCGCCGGCGCCGGTCGCCAGGCCGAGGTACTCAGGCTGTACCGGGGAGAACTACTTGAGGGCTTCGTCCTCGACGGTGTACCCGACTTCGAGGAGTGGTTGACGCAAAAACGGCGTGTGACACGCGAGCTGTGGTTCGACGCAGCGTTAGGCGTAAGTGATCAGCTTGAGGCCGCCCAGCGCTGGGCGCAGGCGGCGAACGTCTTGGGCCGGCTTCGGATCGCGGACCCGTACGACGAGTCAATGCTCCGCCGCCAACTCCTCGACCTGACGCGCGCTGGCCACGGCCGGCGGGCGCTGGAGACGTACCAGCGGTTCCGGGACCGGCTCTTGGAGGAAGTCGGGACGGAACCCGCGGCCGCGACCACGGAGGTAGCGGAGGCCGTCGCGGCGGGGAAACCGGTGCCTGTGTCGGGCCCCGACGCCCCGGGTGGCGAGGCAGATGATCCTACAGGAGGGCCGATTGCCAGGTCCAGGCTGCCGACGCCTGCCACCAGCATCGTCGGCCGTGCGAGCGAGCGCAGTCATCTCGCCGAACTGCTGCGTGGCGGCGGCACGCGGCTCGCGACACTGACCGGCCCCGGCGGAATCGGCAAGACGCGCCTGGCGCTGGCCGTGGCACACGACCTCAACGAGGGTTCGCGAGATGGGCCGAGCGACGACCCATCCCGCGACTTCCCTGACGGCGTTTACTTCGTGCCATGTGTCTCCGTGAACGGTCCGAACGAACTGCTAAGCGCCGTGGCCGATGCCGTCGGCTTGCCGCTCATCGGCCAGGGGGAACCGCTTCACCAAGTGCTCGAGTTCCTGGAGGACAAGCGCCTGCTGCTGGTGCTCGACAACCTCGAGCAAACACGAGAGCGGCTGACGATGCTCGACGACATTCTCGATCGCGCACCGGGCGTCAAGGTCCTGGCGACCTCGCGGCAACTCTTGGGTTCGCGCTCCGAACACGTTGTGAGCGTATTCGGTCTCCCACTCCCGCCTATTAACATCCCTGGGGTCATCGGTGTCGACGGCGAGCAAGTCGACGACGAAGTCGTGAGAGAACTGGCCAGCTACGCCGCCCTTGAACTTTTCGCGCGCTGTGGCCGTAGGGTCCGCGAGGACTTCGAGCTGAGCGCCGAGAACGTCGTGGCTGTGACACGCATCTGTCGCCTGGTGGCGGGCATGCCGTTGGCCCTGGAACTGGCGGCCACCTGGCTGCGGGCGATAACTCCGGACGAGATAGCCGCTGAGATTGCCCGCGGCCTCGACATCTTGTCGTCAGCCGTGCCTGACGGGGCCGACCGTCACAGCAGCCTCAGGGCCGTTTTCGACTACTCGTGGAGCGTGCTAACGCGTCCGGAACAGCGAGTGCTGGCTCGGCTGTCGGTCTTCGCCGGCACCTTCGACCTCGCGGCCGCCAAGTCGGTGGCGGGCGCCACGGTTCCCGCGATCGCCGGCCTGGTCAACAAGTCGCTGCTTACCAGTTCAACTCACGGTCGCTACCGCTTGCACCCGCTGGTGCTCCAGTACGCCGCCGAGCGGCTCGAGAACGAGACCGCGGCTGCGGACGCCGTCGCGTTGACGAGGCTGGCCCATGGTGATTACTACACCGCACTCCTGGAGCGTAGCGGCCAGGGCATGGC
>DASROV010000371.1:0-4295 GCA_035646755.1 Trueperaceae bacterium
CCGCTACGGTGGCCGAACTCGCCAAGGTCGCCCGCCTCAACCCGCTCGAGGCGCTAAAGGTCGCCACGCGAGCCCCGGTGATCGCCGGCCGGCGCTTCGTCGACAGCCTCGACGACCTCGCGCGGGCCAACCTCGACGGGATGCTCTTCGAGCTGTCACTCAGCCCGCCCGGCGACCTCGAACTGCTCCTTGACCGCCTCGACGACCTCGCCAAGCGCTCGGACACCGCGCAGGTGCCGGCGAGCGGCGCGGGCGTGAAGCTCTCGACGGTTCACGCCTCCAAAGGCCTCGAGTACCCTTTGGTGGCCGTCTTCGACGCCGGGGCGAGGGATCGCGACCGGCCCCAGGCGGTGCTCGTCGATCCCGCTTCCGGCGTGGTGGCTCTGCGGGCTGCCGGCACCGACGACGCCGCGCAACGACAGCGCCGCGAGCGTGACCGCCACGAGAGCTATCGGCTGCTCTACGTGGCGGCCAGCCGAGCTCGCGACTCGCTGTTGATTAGCGGCAGCGTGAGCCGGTCGGCGCCCCAGGGGTGGCTTGAGCGGCTGCTCGCGATGGGGTTCGAGGGTGATCAGGCGCTGCCTGGCGTGTCGGTCGAGCACCTGCCGTGGCGAGAGGTGGCTGCCAGCGTGCGCGTCGAACCTGTGCCCAGGATCGGGCTGCCGAGTTCGCCGTGGGTCGAGCGGAGGTTCCCGCACCACCGGCACGGCCCGCTTTCGAGTCCATCGCGCCTGGTCGGGTTACTGAGCGAGCACGGTGGCGGGGGGCACCCAGCGGCGGCCGACGACGAGCCGCTCACCTGGACCCAGAGCGTGTCCGCCGGCGACGACGGCGCGGGTTACGAGCTCACCGGCGGACCGGACGGCGCCCACGACTCGGCGACGGGAGGCGTCCTCGGCGACCTTCCTGGACTCGGCCGGGTGCTAGGCACGCTCGTTCACTTCGCGATAAGCCGCGACTGGTCGCCCGACGACCGCGAGCGGCTGGAGAGCCTGCGTACCCAGGAGGTGATGTTCCCCTACAGCGTCGCGCAGCAGGACGACATCCTGGCCGAACTGCGAGAGCTGCTAGGCAACTACCGTGCGATGCTCGGCAGCGAGCTACCGGCGCTAGGCAACCGGCTCGTCGACCGGGCCGAGATCCCGCTGGCCTACCGCGGCGGGCCGACGGTCTGGGAAGGCGTTATCGACCGCCTCTACCGAACCCCTGACGGCTGGGTTATCGACGACTACAAGACCGACCGCGTGGTGCGCCCCGAGCGCTACTTCGTGCAGCTCGGGCTCTACCTGCACGCCGTGAGCGGCGCCCTCGAGGAGGTGCCGCGCGGCAGGCTTGTCTACCTGCGCTCGCGAACCATCCTCGAGCCCGACCCAGCCGAGTTGGCGGCAGCCCTCGAGCGCTCGGGCATCGTCACCGCGCGCTAGCCTTGAAGCCGTACAGGAAGGCGTTGCCGGCCTTGCCGACGCGCTCGAGCGAGCCCGCGCGGTGGAGCGTGTACGCGATCTGCCCGGCCAAGCGCGCCGGCACGCCGGCAAGCTCGCCAAGCTCGCGGCTGGTGAAGGGCTCCTGCAGCGGTGGCAACAGCTCGCCGAGGTCTGCGGGGCTGCGGAAGAGGCGCCGCTCGTTCACCCTTATCAGCTCTCGCCCCGTCACGACCCAGCCTCCGCGCCGCCAGGCCTTGCCCGGCACGTGCTCGCGCAGCTCAAGCTGGTCGGTCATTACCGCCTCGATCTCCAGGTTCGGATGGGGCAGGACGTCGGCGATGCTCACCAGCTCGGCGAAGAGGTGGAGCAAGCAGGCGTGCTTGGGAGAGCGCCGGCGCGGGCCGTCGCCACCGGCTGGTCGCCGCTCGATCCAGCGGTTCTCAGCCAGGGGGATGACCAGGCGCAGACGGTGATCGGGGAGCAGCACCGCCAGCTTGGGCCTGAGCTTGCCGACCGAGCGCGTCTGGACCTCGATCAATAGGCCGGGAGTCACGGCGTCGATGACGTAACCATCGACCGCTACCTCGAACGCGCTGCCGGGAGGCGCGACGAGGGCTTTCAACGCCGCGTGGAAGGGCGTTTCTCTTAGCGACCCGATGGCTGACACCACCGTCGACGATAACCAATCTGGGCTTGCGCCTACGAGACCTAGGCAATAGCGCGCTGCTCGATCGCGGGACCGGCGCTCGGCGGCATGCTGTAGGCCATGGTCGAGAAGCAATCACAGTGGACCAAGGCCTCGCTGGCCGGGCACGAAGGCTATATCGTCGGGGCCGACGACTCCGGCATCCAGTGGGAGGTAGACCTCACGCCGCAGCACCTCGGCGCGTTCATCGCCCGCTGCGGCGGCGGCGCTGTGCTGGCCATTGTCACCAGCCGCGGCACGATTCGCGTGCGGGCACGGCGCTGGTGGGTGTGGCCCGGTGACGACTCGGTGCGGGTGAGGTTGGCCCTGGAGGACGGCAGCTCCTGAAGCCTCGGGCCTAGCCAGCGAGCTCACCAAGAACCGCCGCGGCCACCTCGCCGACGACTACCGCCCCGAGGTTGTCGGCGTGGAAGCGGCGGTCGGGGCAGCCGTCGGTCATTATCGCCACGACGTAGCGGCGCGGTTCTCTGGCCGTTGCGGCCGTTGCAGTGCCGGTAGCATTGAGTTCGATGACCCCGGCGTCGTTGCGCACGCCGCGGATCGAGCCGCTCTTGGAGGCCACGAGCATGTCCGAGTCCCCAATCTCGGCGCTGTAGGAGTCGTAGTCGAGGCTGCGGCCGAGTTCCGTGAACTGCTGTCGGCGGTAGATGCCCTTGGCCACGCTAGTCAACTCGGCCGGCAGGAACTCCCCCAGCCACAGGCGGCTGAAGTAATCAGCCAGGTCGCGGGGGCTGGTCATCGTAGGCGAGCTCTTGCTCCCAGCCGCTACCGGCGTCTGCTGGAGCTTGCCCCGCAGATGCGTGTCGCTCCAGCCGTTGGCGGTGACGCTGGCCATTATGGCCTCCATGCCGAGCGCGTCGATAAGCATGTTGGTCGCGGTGTTGTCGCTAACCGTGATCATCAACGTTGCGAGGTCGAGCAACGAGAGCTTCGTCCCCGGCGTGAGCAGCTTGAGCACGCCCGAGCCTGTTACGCCCTCGGCTTCCCGGAGGGCGCGCTGCTCGTCAAGCCCGTGCCGGCCCGCCGCGACGGCCTCGAGGAGCGCCTGGAGGACGAATACCTTCAGGGTGCTGGCCGCCGGGAAGCGCTCGGCCGCCCGGTGCTCGAGCCTGGTGTCAACCGTGCCCGACGCCCCGGGCACGGCCTCGGCCTCGGCTCTCCGGTAGCCGCCGGTCGCCAGGTAGGCGGCCGCGACCCCGATACGCGGACTGCCGCCGTCGTTGGGTGCTTGCCAGGCAGGAGGGAAGGGTCGGGGCCGACCCTCGCCGCCGAGACGACTTTCGAGCGCGGCGATCTTCGCCGGCCATGTTGGCGACAAGGGTTCGAGCCCCCGGTCCCGCGGTTTGGTGTCCTCGCGTGGTTCCATGGCTGCGCACGATACCGCCGCTGGCGCCAATGAAGTCGGCTCCAGGTAGGCAGTTGCCGACTACGTGTTGCCATGGCGGCCAGCTTTGCCCTAGACTTCGGGCGTCAGGTTGAGATGGCAGGCGATCACGGGCGACCTCGCATGCAGTTGTGGTGCACAAGAGGTTCGTGGCTCACGGGGTTCGTTCAACCAAACCACACCTGGCAGTTCTAGCGATGCCCGCCGAAATCGGCCGGGCAGATAAGGAAGGTCATGGCAGAAGGCAAGGTCAAATGGTTCAGCAGTGAGAAGGGCTACGGCTTCATCGCCCAAGACGAAGGCGGAGAAGACGTCTTCGTGCACTTCTCCTCCATCCAGGCGGACGGCTTCCGGACCCTGAACGAAGGCGACGAGGTGACGTTCGACATCGAGCAGGGGCCAAAGGGCCCGCAGGCTCGCAACGTCGTGGTCACGCACCACGCGCCGGTGCAGGCGGCAGAGCCCCAGCACGGCCCCGCGGGCGCATGGGGCGGGTGATTACACGGGAAAGGCCCCTCGTGGCGTCCCACCCTCTGGGGCCTTCCTGCCTGGCGATCACCGCCGGTCGATACTTGGTATCCCGCGTCGGGCCGGTGCGCGGGGCGCCTTCTTACACGGCCTGCTCTTGTAGCTCCCCGGTGTGCCTGTCGATGTAGCGCGGCTTCCCCCAGATATGCGGGAACCAGACGGCCAGGGCCAGCGCAATCACCAGGTCGTCATGGTCGGACTCTCGCGCCGCCTCGAAGGAGAGATTGCCCGTGCTCTGATTCTGTTTGGGCCG
>DASROV010000372.1:0-4786 GCA_035646755.1 Trueperaceae bacterium
GCGATGCCGGCCGCCTGGTCATCGCCTACGAGCCGGTGTGGGCCATCGGCACCGGTCTAACCGCTACCGCCGCTGACGCGCAGAGCATGAGCGCCACGGTGCGCGCGCACCTCTCGAACCTGCTACCGGAGCTGGCCGATACCATTCGCATCCTCTACGGCGGCAGCATGAAGCCTTCGAACGCCGCGGAGTTGCTGGCGCAACCCGACGTCGACGGCGGCCTCATCGGTGGCGCCAGCCTGGACCAAGACGACCTGCTAGCCATCATCGAGTCGACCGCGCCGACCCCGTGCTAGGAGCCTCATGACCACGAGAAACCACAGCGGCGACAAGCTCGCCGGCATTCGCGAGGCGCTAGCAGGGGCGGGTGCCGACGCGCTGCTGGTGACCGAGCCGGCCAACGTCCGCTACCTCACCTCCTTCTCCTCACCCGAGGACGGCGCCGTGCTGGTCTTACCCGACCGCGCCGTGCTGTTCACCGACGCCCGCTACACGGCGCAGGCCGCTCAGGAATCGCGACTGCCGGTCGAGATCGTAAGCAACGCCGACGAGGCCATCGCCAAGCTGGTGGCCGACATACGGCTCGCCGTCGAGAGCGAGCACGTTACCGTCAAGCGCTTCCGCAACCTTGCGCGGCTCACCGGCAAGGAGCCGCTAGCCATAGAGGGCGTGCTCGCCGCCATGCGCGTCATCAAGACGCCGCAGGAGATCGACCTGCTACGCGAGGCCGCCCGCATCACCGACGTCGCCTACGCCGCAGCTCTTGGCACGCTCAAGGCCGGCGTGAGCGAGGTCGAGGTGGCCCTCGAACTCGAGCGCGTGATGCGCCAGGAAGGGGCAGACGGCTCGGGTTTCGACATCATCGTGGCCAGCGGGGAGCGCGGCGCGATGCCGCACGGAGTGGCCTCGGCCAAGAAGATCGCGGAGGGTGAGCTCGTCACCCTCGACTTCGGTGCGGCCTACCGCGGCTACCACGCGGACATGACCCGCACGGTCGCGGTCGGCGCGATCGGTGCTGAGCAGCGGCGCATGTTCGACGCCGTCCTCGAGGCGCAGAAGGCCGCCATAGCGGCCGTCGCGCCCGGCAAGAAGGGCAGCGAGGTCGACCAGGTTGCCCGCTCGATCCTCGACAGGCACGGTCTTGGTGAGGCCTTCAGCCACAGCCTCGGCCACGGCACCGGGCTCGCCATCCACGAGGACCCGCGCCTCTCGCAACGCTCCGATGACGTGCTAGAGCCGGGCATGATCGTCACCATCGAGCCAGGGGTGTACGTGCCTGGCTTCACCGGCCTGCGCATCGAGGACCTAGTGGTCGTCACCGAGAACGGCCACGAAGTACTCTCGCACAGCCCCAAGGAGTTCCAGCAGCTCTGAGTCGCGCGGCTCAGGCCACGGCGCGGTTCATGCCACGGCCACGAACGCCTCGGCGGCCGCCAGGATCTGCTTTACGGCGGCGGTGCTCGGCGCCTCGCAGTAGAGCCGCAGCACCGGCTCGGTGCCGCTGGCGCGCAACAGCAGCCACGCCGTGGGCTCCGCGCCTTCGTGCCTGCTGAGGTTCAGCTTCACGCCGTCGAGGTCCTCCACCGACGCCACGCCCCAGCCCCCGAACGACGCCGGCGGGTCGGCGAGTTGCGCCAGCACGCGCTCCTTGCTGCCGTCGCCGGCGAGTTGGAGGTCGACCCTGCGGTAAGCGTGCTGCCAGCCTGTCTCGCGCTCGAGCGCGGCGAAGATCTCGGCCAACGGCTCGCCGGCGCTCACCACCGCTTCGAGTAGCAGCAAGGCGTTGGCGAGTCCGTCACGCTCCGGTAGGTGCATGCCGACGCCGATGCCGCCGGACTCCTCCCCACCGATGATCACGTCGCCGGCCAGCATCGCGTCGACGATGTACTTGAAGCCGACCGGGGTCTCCACGACCGGCAGGCCCCTGGCTCGAGCCAGGCGCTCGACGATGCGGCTTACGGTGAAGGTCTTCACGACGCCGGCCGCCGCTGCGGGCCGCCGCGTACGCTCCAGGTGAGACAACAGCACGGCGAAGATCTGGTGGGAGTTGAAGTACTCCCCGCCCGGCAGCACCACGCCGAGGCGATCGCCGTCGCCGTCGGTGGCGACCGCGAACACGGGGTCGCTGCCCGCGCGGCCGCTCGACGACTGCATCAGCTCCTGGGTGGTGAGCAGGTTGCCCGGGATCGGCTCGGGGTTGACACCGTGGAAGAGGGGGTCGGGCCGTCCCCTCGTCTCCTCTACCCGCAGCGCCCTCGTAGCCGTGGCGAAACCTCTCAGCCAGCCGCAGCCGGCGCCGCCCATCGGGTCGTGAACAAGCGTCGCGTCCGCCCGCCGCAAAGCGTCGAGGTCGACGAGCTGGGCCAGCGCCTCGTAATACTGCTTGCGGACGTCGAAGTCGCCAACCGCGTCGCGCTCGGCAGCGGTCGGGGCGGGCACGGTCCGCTGGCCAACACGCCGCTCGACGTCGCGGTAGATGTCGTCGGTCGCCGTGCCACCGTAGGCGCCCTTGAGCTTGAAGCCCCCGTACTGAGGCGGGTTGTGAGAGGCGGTGAGCATCACCCCACCGCGCGCGCCGAGATGCTTGACGGCGAACGACAGGGCCGGCGTCGGCAGGTAGTCGCGGCTGACGAGCGCATCAAGGTCGAGCGAGCGCAGCACGGCGGCGACCTCGAGCGCGAACCGGCGCCCCATGAAGCGCGTGTCGTAACCGACAAGCACGGGGCTGCCAGCGGCAGATCTCTCGAGCAGGTGCTCGCCGTAGGCTCGAGCCGCGCGGCGCAGGTTGGCGAACGTGAAGCGGTCGGCGAAGACGTCTCGCCAACCGTCAGTGCCGAACACCAGGCTTTCAGACTGAGGCTCCATTACCGCGTCCGAATCTATCACTCTGCCTTACACTCTCCCGCGTGAGCACCCCTCGCCCGCACGCCGACCGCCCCGGTTACGTCATCAAGTACGGCGGCAACGCGATGACCGATCTCGACACGCGCCGGGCGGTGGCGCTCGCCATCCGCGACCTCGCCGAGGAGGGCACCCCGCCCGTCGTGGTTCACGGCGGCGGGCCGTTCATCAAGGCCGCCCTCGACGACGCCGGGCTCGAGCACCGCTTCAGCCGCGGGCTGCGCGTGACGAGCGCGGCCAGCATGGTGGTGATCGAGAGCGTGCTAGCGACCCTCGGCAAGCGGCTGGCCATGGAGATCGGCCCGGCCGTGGGCCTCAGCGGCCGCGACGCCGGCCTGTTGCTGGCCGAGCAGGCCGAGGCGGAGCTCGGCCGTGTCGGTCACATGCGCACGGTGAACGTAGCCGTGCTGCGGGCGCTGAGATCGGCCCGGCTGGTCCCGGTCGTCGGCTGTGTGGCCATCGACGAGCACGGCGAAGCCCTCAACGTCAACGCCGACGAGGTCGCGGGCGCGGTCGCCGCCGCGCTCGGCGAAGGGGCGTACTTCCTCAGCGACGTTCCTGGGGTGCTCGACGACCCGGCGCGGTCCGACAGCCCGCTCGCTGTCCTCAGCCGCTCGCAGGCGGAGGCGCGCATCGCCAACGGCCGCATCGCGGGCGGCATGATCCCCAAGGTCGAGTCGGCGCTGGCGGCGCTCGCGCGCGGCGCGCCGTTCGCCGTCATCGCCGACGGCCGCAGCCCACAAAGCGTGCGCGCCGCGTTGGCAGGAAGCGGCACACGCCTAATCCCGGGTTGAGGCGCGGTGAGCGCGTGAGGCGCGGTGAGCGCGCCGTACTCTCGCCACTGAGAGCTGGACCGCCAAGCCGATTAAGTGTCTCGTAAGAGCGGCGTTGCTATCTTCCGCCACATGGAAAGGTTCGAACTGGTACCGACGCCCGTCCTCGAGCAGGAGGTGTCGCTGCTGCAGATACGCATAATCCACGGCACCGCTACCGATCTCGAAGTAGAGAGGTACTGTCTCATCCAACTCGAGCTTGGCGGGCGCGCGCTCACCGAGACCGTCAACGAGCCACGCGACTGATCACGCCCCGCGTGCGTGGGTCAACCATCACAGCGGAGGTGCGCTTTTTCCGCTAACCTAGCCGGGGATTTTTGCTATGTTGGCCGGCGATGCGAGCTCATCGTCGTCTCCTCCCCCTCATACTCGCAACCGCGCTAGCTGTTCCCATTGCCTCTGCGAAATCGATAACCGTAAGGCCAGGCGATACGCTCTGGAGCCTCGCCAAGGCCGCGGGAACGGATGTCGACACGATAAAGAACCTCAACAGCCTGACCGGGGAGTCGATCCGCCCCGGTCAGGTTCTTTCTGTGCCAGGCGAGGAGACCGCGCAGGCCGAGGCGACCGAGCCGGTCACCGTTATCGTCCAGGCCGGCGACACGCTTTACGACATCGCCGTCGCCTACGACATCAGCGTCGCCGACCTCATCGCCTTCAACGACCTCGGCGGCACCGTGATACACCCCGGCCAGGAGCTCCAGCTCCACGCCGGCTCGCAGCCTCCGGCGCCGCTCGTCATCACCATCCAGCAGGGCGACAGCCTGTGGGCCATCGCCCAGGCCTACAACGTCTCGCTCGAGGCGCTTACCGCCGCCAACGGCATCACCGGCGGCACGGTCCTGCAACCGGGTCACCAGGTGACTGTGCCAGGCCGCTACGCCGCCGACGCCACCGACCTCGGTGGCGCCATCCCCGCGATGATCACCGTGCAGCCGGGCGACAGCCTCTGGGGCCTGGCCCGCAGTCACAACACCACCGTCGCGGCGATCCTGGGGGCTAACGACCTCAGAGGCGACAAGGTGATCGTCGGCCAGCAGCTGCGCATCCTC
>DASROV010000373.1:0-2046 GCA_035646755.1 Trueperaceae bacterium
TCCCTGCTTCGGGCGGCCAGGTGCGCATGATCACCCGAGATCGCGTTTAGCTGCCGCGGCCGGCGTCGCGGGCCAGTGCCACCATCTCGGCCCGGCGCCCGGCGTGCAACTTGGCGAGGATGTCGCTGACCCGGTTGCGCACCGACTTGTTGCTGAGCACAAGCCTCCGCGCGATCGTGCCGTTGTCGAGACCCCCCTCTCTGCCAAGGTCGGGTGAGACGGTTCTTCTCGGAGAACTACTGAATCCTTGAGGGCGAGAATCTGGAGTTGTTGGGATGTTGGAGAGCGAGCAGAACGGTGCCGCCAGCCGGTTCGCGGAGCGAGCCGTAGGCGAGCGCAGCGAATCGGCTGGTGTGTCGGCCGCGCCGTCGGTGCCCGACCCTGAGCTGGTCGAGCCGCCGCGCCGCCGGCGGTTTTCCGCGGAGTACAAGCTGCGTGTGCTGCGCGAGGCCGACGCGTGCAGCCGGCCGGGTGAGGTCGGGGCGCTGCTGCGCCGTGAGGGCCTGTACTCGTCGCTGTTGACGGAGTGGCGTCGCCAGCGCGAGCGTGGCGCCCTCGCGGCGCTGGAGCGTCCGCGGGGGCGCCCTCGGGCCGACCCGCGCGACGCCGAGATGGCCGAGCTGCGTCGTCGTCTGGAGCGTTCGCAGGCCGAGCTGGTCAAGGCGCGCAAGGTGATCGAGGTGCAGGGAAACGTCTCGGCGCTGCTGGGCGAGTTGCTCGAGCCCAGGGGCGCGCAGGAGACCACCGAGCGATGATCGCCGACACCGTCGAAGAGCTCGCGTCGCTGATCGGGACCCGTCCGGCGTGCCGGGCGCTCGGCGCGGCGCCGGCGACCGTCTACCGGCGCCGGACACCGCCCACGCCGCGGCCAGCCAGGCCGCGGGCGCCGTCGCCGCGGGCGCTGTCTGACGCCGAGCGCGAGGCCGTGCTCGCCGAGCTGCACTGCGAGCGCTTCGTGGACTGCGCCCCCGCGCAGGTCTACGCCACGCTGCTCGACGAGGGCACCTACCTGGCGTCTGAGCGCACGATGTACCGGGTCCTGGCCGCCAAGCACGGCGGCGTCCGCGAGCGCCGCGACCAGCTCGATCGGCCCGCTTACGCCGCGCCGGAGCTGCTGGCCGAGCGCCCGAACGAGGTGTACTCGTGGGACATCACCAAGCTCAAGGGCCCGGCGAAGTGGAGCTACTTCTACCTCTATGTGATCCTCGACGTCTACAGCCGCTACGCCGTCGGCTGGACCGTGCAGCACCGCGAGAGCAGCCACGTCGCCAAGGAGCTGATCGCCCAAGTCTGCGAGCAGCAGCAGATCGCGCCCGGCCGCCTGACGGTGCACGCCGACCGCGGCAGCTCGATGACGTCGAAGCCCGTCGCGTTCCTGCTCGCCGATCTCGGCGTGACCAAGACGCATAACCGGCCCTACACGTCGACAGACAACCCGTACTCCGAAGCGCAGTTCAAGACGCTGAAGTACCGGCCCGGCTTCCCGCCGCGCTTCGAATCGATCGAGCAGGCCCGCGAGCACTGCCGCGAGTTCTTCGACTACTACAACCATCAGCACCGCCACTCCGGTCTCGGCCTGATGACCCCGGCCGCCGTCCACCACGGCCAAGCCGAACAGCTCCACGCCGACCGCGCCCGCGTCCTCGCTGCCGCCTACGCCGCCCGACCCGAACGCTTCGTCAGCCGGCCACCGACACCGCCCGCGCTGCCGACCGCCGCCTGGATCAACAAGCCCCAACGCGAGGAGACCGCCGCTCACTAATTTTGCAGGACAAGTGTCTCATCCGGCTTGACAGGCTCCGCAGCTCCGGCCACCAGATCGGCCATCTGCACGAACGGGTGCAAAGTGCTGTCTTGGTGAGCTGATCCTCCGACGAACCATTCCTCGCCTCGCGTCATGTACGAGCGGCGGCGCGGAAAGGCCCGGTAGAAGCGGTACGCGATGAGGTCTTGAGCGCTTCGGAAGGCCGCATCCTCGCCGTCGATCACAACGAGCGGTAGGCGCGGGCGCGGGGCTCTCGGGCGCTCTATGAGACTGGCGTACAT
>DASROV010000374.1:0-3323 GCA_035646755.1 Trueperaceae bacterium
GAACTGCTGTAACTTCTCGGTGTTCACCGTTATGGGCGCGCGGCGGCGGCGCACGGCGCCGTACTCGAGCAGCCGCGCCAGGCAGTGGCTGACCGTCTCACGCGTGGCGCCGATCATCTTGGCGAGGTCCTGCTGCGTGAGGTTGAGGTCGATGACGGTGCCGCGTTCGGAGTCGGCGCCGAAGTCCTTGGCGAGCCGCAAAAGCAGGTTGGCAAGGCGACCGGGGGCGTCGAACGCGCCGACCTCGGCCTGCCACTGCTGTGCCTGCCACAGCCGCGTGCTCATCACCTGGATGAACTTCATCGCGATCTTCGGGTGCTGCTGAAGCAACCGCTGGAACTCCTCTTCTGGCATGACGATTAGCGTGGTGTCGACGACGGCTTCTGCTTGGTTGGGGCGGCGCTCGCTGGCCAGGAGCAGCAGTTCGCCGAAGATGTCGTAGGTTCCCAGCAGCCCGAGGATCATCTCCTTGCCGTTGGGGAAGTACATCGAGATCTTCACCATGCCGTCGCGCACGAAGTAGAGCGCGTCGGCCGGGTCCTCCATGTGGTAGATGATCTCGCCCGCGGCGTAGCGCTTGTAAGGCGTTATGCGCGTGATCTGCTCGAGTTCGTCGGGCGCCAGGTCCTCGAACAGCTGCGTGTTCTTGAGGTGCCACACCAGGCTGGGGTACTGACTAACTTCCGCCATCTGACTCCACACTCCTTCGTTCGATAAGCGCTCGTGACGGCGCGTCTTCCGGCTCGCTTGAAGCGGCGCTCCCCAACGCGCCCCACTCGTCAACGGAGGTCGCTTCGCGGTACGGCCTCAACCCCCGTAGGTATCCCGAACGGGCGATCATGTAGCCCGCCAGCGGCGCCGTCAGGAAGTAGAAGACGGCGATGAGGAGCACGCTCCCCGTGCCGCCATCGGCAGAGAACGCCACCGCTGCGCCGCCGAAGATGCCGATACCCCCAAGAGTAACTAGTTTGGTGGACGCATGTAGCCGGGTGTAGAAGTCAGGGAAGCGAAGCATGCCGATTCCGGCCGCCAACAAGAAGAGCGACCCGAAGAGCACCATCAGCTCGGCTATCACTTTATCAGCCGGCCTCTCAGCAGGTAGAGGGAGAAGGCCACGGTGCTCAAGAACCCCAGGATCGACATGACGAGCGCCGCGTCGAGGAACGCCCGGTAACCGGTGCGCCAGGCGACGAGCACGACCAGCACGGCGAGGTTGACGCCGAGGAAGTCGAAGGCGGTGATCCGCGAGCCTGCGTCGGGCCCCTTGACGACGCGGTAGAGCGTTAACGAGATAGATACCGCCAGGCACAGCATCGCGAAGTCCAGTACCCTCATGCTCGCCCACTCTCCCCTAAGTCGACCGCGATCGTTATGTTCATCGCATGAACCCCAAGATCAGCTCCTCGATGCGCGAGACGCTCTGCCTTGAGCGCTCGGGATCGGCCTCCCCGATGGCATGCGCGTAGAGTAACCGCTTGTCCTCCGAGACCCCCATGGCCACGGTGCCTGGCAGGAGCGTGATGGTCGCCGCAAGTAAGGTGATGGCGTTGTCCGAGGTGAGGCGCAACGGCACCGCGATCACGTGCGGGTGGTACTCGGGCCGAGCTTTGATCGCCAGCCAGGCTATGGTCACGTTCGCGACGAGCAACTCGACGAAGAAGCTGGCGACGAAGCGAGCGAAGCCGAGCAGGCGACGCATGAAGCTGTCGGCGTGATCGCGTTGCATTATCGCCAGCACCAGCGTGCCGAGCAACGCGCCGAACACCAGGTTACCCACGCTCAGCTGACCCTGCAGCAGGCTCCACAAGAGTGCAATCAGGATGATTGCGCCGACGCCGGCAGACATCAGTCGTCCCCAAGTCGCGGCCCGATTTGAGGACCGAAGGCGTCGGGCGACAGCACCGACTCGACGTAGGCGTCGTTGCCATCGAGCTGCGCCGCCACGGTGGCGGACGTGCGGAACACCGGTCCGCCGAAGACCGCCAGGGCCGCGACGACGACAACGCTCAGCGTCGCGATGAGGCTTTGCTGCCAGGACGGGAAGTGAACCGCCGCCGGCGACCCTGACTCTTCACTGTCGCCCCAGAAGTAGCCGGCCCAGAGTCCGAAGACCGCGTAGATTAGCACTAGGCTGGCCAGCAGGGCCACGGCGGTAGCGGCCCAGCCGAGCGCCCCCCGGGCGATTAGTGCCTGCACGAGGCCGTACTTGCCAAGGAAGCCGCTGGTCGGCGGCACGCCCACGAGCGTGAGGCCGACGACGAAGTAGCCGACCCCCAGCCAGGGATGTCCCGCCAACCGCCCCGGCGCCCTGACGTCGGAGCCGCTAAGGCTCTCGGCCACGCCGGCCACAGAGAACATCGCGTAGATCACGGCTATAGAGGTGAACAGGTAGAACACGCCGGCCGAGAGGCCGAGTTCACCGCCGGCGAAGAAGGCAGCGACGAGGAACCCGATCGACGACACATTGGCGAAGGCGGCGACGTGGCGCCAACCGTGTCGACCAAGCATGCCGACGGCTCCCACCAGAGCCGTAACCACCCCCAGCACCAACAGCAGGTCTTGCAGCAGCGGCTGCCCGGGGAACATCAGCGTGAACGTGCGCACAAGAGCGTAGACGCCGACCTTGGTCAGCACCGCCGCGAAGTACGCTCCCACCGCCACCGGCGGCGCCGGGTAGGCGTCTGGCAGCCAGAAGCCGAATGGGAACAGCGCGGCCTTGGTGGCGAACACCAAGGCCAACAGCGCGCAAAGCAGCGTGAGGCGCAGGTCGGCGCCGTGGGCAAGCACCCGCTGGCCGATGTCCGCCATGTTGAGCGTGCCGACGAGGCCGTACACCATGCCGGCGGCGATGACGAACAGCGCCGACGCGATGAGGTTGACGATCACGTAGCGGAAGCCCTCGCGCAACTGCCGGCGTTCACCGCCGAGCAGCAGTAGGCCGTACGACGCGACGAGCATTACCTCGAAGGCGACGAAAAGGTTGAAGAGGTCGCCGCTCAGCAGGCTCATGTTCACTCCCATGAACAGGAACTGCAGCAGAGCCTGCAGGCCGAAGCGCTCGCGGGCGAGGTCGAGTATCAGATTCTCGCCAAGCTCGCCGGCCCTGGCCGCCCGGCGTCTACCGCTTCCAGCCCCGGCATTGGCGTGGACCACCGAGAACAGGCCCGCGATCGCGGCAGCCACCAACAGCAGCGCCGCCAGGCCGTCAGCGACGATGGTGATGCCGTACGGGGCGACCCAAGCGGCCATCTGCAGGACCAACACCTCACCGCCGACGGCACGCAGGGCGATGGCACCGGCCAAGGCGAGTTGGGCCGCGGAGG
>DASROV010000375.1:0-4300 GCA_035646755.1 Trueperaceae bacterium
CGTTATCCGCTCGCACCTGCGAGCGGATAACGAGCGCCTCGCCGAGCCGGTCGACGGCGACGTCGCGGCCGCTGAAGGGCAGTTCGACGAGCAGCAACGGCGCCAACGGGGTTATGCCGGGCGGTATCGCCTCGGCCAGCGCGGGCACCGGTTGGCCGCCGCCGGTGACCGGCATGCCTGAGGCGTAGCGGAGCGCCGCGGCGCGGTTGGCGAATGCCCCGACCCTGACGCGGAACACGTCGCCCTGGGCGCTGGTCGAGCGCACCACGTAGGCCGGGAAGCCCTCCCTTATCAGGTCGCTCTGAAGGTTGAGGGCGGCCTCGCGGTCAGAGAGCGCGACCACCTGCACGGTGTACGAGATGCTCTGGGCGAGCGCAGGCACGAGAGCCGCGGCCAGAGACACGACCGCGGCGACGAGCCAGGACCGCCCACGCACCTAGAAATCCTTTCGCTCGAACAAGACCACAGCGACCGCGGCGAACAGCGCGCTGTAAACCACCATCAGGGCGATGGCCCACGGCAAGCCGTTCACTGCCGTCTGATAGGCGTTGAGTTGGGTGGTGAGCAGGTACTGCTCGAGGCGCGGGAACACGATCAAGAGTTGCATGAATATCAGCACCGAGAGCGTCGCCAGGGCTCCGCCGGCGGCGTTCATGAACACCACCGTGAACAGCACCGAGAGCAGGCCGACCGGTATGAGGGCGAGAGCCGCCACCGCGTAACCCTGCAGCAGCTCCGCCATGGCCGCGCTGGCCTGCATGACCCCGGCACCGAGCAGGCCTGCGTCGCCGAGACCGGTGCCGCCGACGAAGCTGCCGAAGCCGTAGAAGCTGCCGGCCAGCAGCGAAGCCAGCAGGAACACCAGCATGATAAGCAGCGGGTAGACAGCGACGACGACGAGCTTCGCCGCCAACCACTGCGGCCGCGTCACGGGCCGCAGCAGGATCGTCGGCATGGTGCCGTTGGAGAGTTCGACGCCGAGCAGCTCGGCGGCGGTGATCGCCACGAGCAACGGCAGCAGGAACTGCATGCTCGACAAGAGGCTTAGCGCCGGCACCTGGAAGGCCGACACGAGGAAGAAGCCGTACACCTCGAAGATGCCTGGGGCGTACGCCCACAACAGCGGGAACACGACCACCAGGAGCAGGCCGAAGCGGACGCTGGTGAGCCTGAACAGCTTGTTGAACTCCATGCGAAGCAGCGTGCTCATCACTCACCGCCCGTACTGTCACGCGTCGAGCGCGAGCCGGTGACGCGCGTGCCCGGACTGGTACCGTCCGGCCCCGGCGCCGGGAAGGTGCCGGTTCGGCGGGTCCGCTCGGCACCGACGCGTTCGCGGTAGTAGGCGCGCAGGTCGAAGATGTCGCGGCTCAATTCGGTAACGCCGATATCGGCTTGCGCCAGCGCCACCGAGATCCGGCCGATGTCATCGGCGTCGGTGGGAATGAACACGATGTCGTCGCCACGCACGGCGACGTGCCGCACGAACGGAGCCGTCTCCAGCAGGGCCTTGGCCTTGGCGGCGTTGGTGACTGAAGCGCGGAACCGCTCGCGGCGGTCGAAGAGGTTCACCTCGTCGACGAGGGCGCCCTCCTCGAGGATGGCCACGCGGGTGCAGTAGGCGACTACCTCATCGAGGTGGTGGGTCGAGATGAGCACGGCAGTTCCCTGCTGGGCGGCCTCCTGCAGCACCGAGTGCACGAGGTGAAGGCTCAGCGGGTCCATGCCGCTGGCGGGCTCGTCGAGGATCAGCACCGTCGGGCGGGTGAGCATCGCGGCCGCGACGCCGAGCCGCTGGCGCATGCCGAGGCTGTAGACGCCGACCTTGCGCTCGGCGGCGTTGTCGAGCTCCATCAGCCGCAGCACCTCGTCGATGCGTTCGTCGCTGACGTCGCCGGCCAGGTTGCCGTGCAGCCGGAGGTTGCCGCGGCCGCTAAGGTACGGGTAGAAGGCGGCCGGCGCCTCTACCACCGCGCCGAGCGAGCGACGCACCGCGGGGACGGCGTGCGGGTCCTGCCCAAGTAGCCGGACGCTGCCCGAGGTCGGGAAGGCGAGGCCCGAGACCAGCCGGATGACCGTGGTCTTGCCCGCTCCGTTGGGCCCGACGAGCGCGTAGACCTCGCCAGGGTTCACCTGGAAGCTCAGGTCGCGGATGATGGGCCTACCGCCGTAGGCTTTCGTAAGGTTGATGGCTTCGATCGCGGGGGTCGACATAGCGCTCCTCGCGGCAGTCTATGAAGCTCGCGTAAGCGCGGCGATAACATTCTTCATCGGCCGGCCGGGCCGGGTGCGCTCGCCACGCTCGCCGCTCTCTCCTCGCTGAGCTTCTGCTCCATGAGCAGGATGTCGAGCACGTGCTCGACGCAGCGCTCAACCGCGGCGTCGAAGTCGCCGGCGTCGATCGCCATCACGCCTTCGACGACGGAGCGCTCGTGGATGAACTCGTCGAGCATGCGGATCTCGTCGAACTGCTCGAGGTACGGCTGGGCCAAGCGGCTGCCGGTCTTCATCTCACGCGAGCCGAAGTGCTGGCGGTGATCGTCGGGGTCGTTGATGAACAGCATCAGGCGGATGAGGATGGCGCCGGGGAACTCCCCTGACGGCGCCGTTCCAGGTACGAGGTGCACACCCTCGATGACGAGGGAGGTGTCCTCCGACACGCTGCGCTCGATGATGGCCCCGATTGCCGGGTTGAGCTGCCTCACCTGCGCCAGGAAGCCGCGCAGTACGGCGCTCTTGCTCGGCTTGGCGATGTCGCGTTCGCTGGGAAGCAGCTCGGCGCGCCAGGCGCTGAAACTCGAGGCGTGCAACACCGGGCTGAGCTCTAGGCCGATAAGCGAACGCAGCGCCTGCCTGACGATGTCGGTCGAGACCACGCGCGGGATGCCGAGCCGGTAGCCGACCTCGGCGGCGATGGCCGACTTGCCTACTCCCGGTGCGCCGCCGATGAGCACCATCACCGGGCGTTCGGCGTGGTGAAGCTGACGCATGACGACGTAGCGACGCGCGAACTCGTCGCCGGCCTCCTGGCGCAGCAACGCGGCCACCTGCTGCAGCACGTCACGGGCGTGGACGATGTCGACGTCGAGCGCGTAGAGCACCTCCTCGACACGCTTGGCGAGGTTGTGCGAGAAGTCGGGCTCGAGCCCGATCATCATCAACGAGCGCGCCAGGATGCCGCGCGAGTACGGGAACTCGGTGCCGTCATCGTTGGTGACCCTTATCTCGAACGGCCGGTGCGTCTGAGCCTCGTAGCGAAGGCGCGCCTCGCGGCCGTGACGTACCTCGACGGCCGAGGCCACGCGGCGGGCCAGCTCGACCTGGCTAAGTGTGTCGACGCCGTCGGCACGGATCCCCTGCTCGACCTGCACGGCGGCGGCGCGTGCCTCCTTGAAGCGCAGGCCCAGCTTCTCGAGGGAGGCGGTGAGCGTGCGCCGCGAGAAGCGCCTGCGAGCCTCCTTGCTGCTGCCGCGGTCGCTGACGACGGTGAGCGGCACGAACGGTGGGGTCTGACGGCGCAGGCGCTCGGCGGCCAGTTCACCGCTGGCCTGTAGCGCGCCATGTTCGAGGAGGTCGAGCAGCACGGAGAGCTCGATGCGCCTCAGCTTGCGCTCCCGGATGTCGGCCTCGACCTCGTGAACGATCCGTATCGCGTCCTCGGTCGCCACGCCCGCGCTCTGCAGCGCCTCGACGAGCGCGCCGCTGCTGTAAGCGAAGGCCTCCTCGCCGCGGGCTACCTTGAGCTCGCGCTGGCGGCGAGGGTTGGCCTCGGCCATCAGCCCGCGAACGGGTCGTCGTCGCGCCCGTCGATAACGTCGAAGAGGTTGCGGATCACGTTGCCGGTGAAGCCCCAGATGTTGCGGTGGCCCCACTGATAGGCGAAGATGCGGCGCTGGAACTGGTTCATGTTGACCAGGCGGCTGCTCGGCACCACGACGCGCAGGTCGTCCAGCGGCACCGTGAACACCTCGGCGACCTCGCCCGGGTCGAGTAGCGCTTCTTGGGGCCAATGCACCCTTGCCACTATCGGCCTGGCCACGAAGCCGGCCGGCGACGGATGGTCGCTAAGCTCGCCGAGCACGTCGTCACGGTCGACAGCGATGCCGACCTCCTCGCTCGTCTCGCGCAACGCGGCGTCGATGAAACCTTCGCCCGGCTCCAGGCGGCCGCCGGGCAGCGCGATCTGCCCGGCGTGGCTGCGCAGAGTCGCTGCTCTCACGGTGAGCAACAGCTGCAGGCCGGCCCCGGTGTCGAGCAGCGGCACCAGCACGGCCGCGTGGCGGAAGCCGGGGATGTCAAG
>DASROV010000376.1:0-8179 GCA_035646755.1 Trueperaceae bacterium
GACGTCGTGGACGAAGTCGGGCAGCGTCAGCTCGGCACTGCGCAGGCCGCCGCCGACCTCGGCCGCGGCCTCGACCAGCCTCACGCTCAAGCCGGCGCGGGCGAGGTGGATGGCGGCCGCCAGGCCGTTCGGGCCGGCGCCGACGACCGTCGCGTCGTAGCGCTTCACGGGCCTACCGGCCTAGCTCGCGGCTGCGCTCGACCGCGTGAGCACCTCGAGGAAGCGCTCGCCGTAGCGCTCGAGCTTGGCCTCGCCTACGCCCGACACGGTGGCTAGCGCACTGAGGTCAAGGGGGCGCAACGCGGCCATTTCGCGCAAGGTCTTGTCATGGAAGACCACGTATGGCGGCACCGCTGCCTCCTTGGCGATCGCGCTGCGCAGCGCTCGTAGCTCCTGGAACAGGTCCTCCTCGGCTGGAGTAGCTGGCTCACCCGAAGCTGAGCTCGCCAGCGCGCCGCGGGCCGTCCGGCC
Source organism: Trueperaceae bacterium (assembly GCA_035646755.1). Lineage (GTDB taxonomy): Bacteria > Deinococcota > Deinococci > Deinococcales > Trueperaceae > DASRWD01. The sequence continues at coordinate 472 of DASROV010000376.1, forward strand.
CCTGCCCCGCTTGACCAACTGGTCGCGGCGTAGCACCACCGCAGTCTCGCCTCGCAACACCGCGCCGGCACCAGACCCGACGCGCAGGCCACCGAAGCCGTCGGGGTCAGCGGCCAACTGACCGTTGGCGAGGAGTTGCCTTACGACCGAGCGCCACTGGCTGTCGTCGAACTCCGTGCCGATCCCGAAGGTCGAGAGCCGCTGATGCCCGAGCTTCGTCACGCGCTCTGTCTCGCGGCCGATGAGCACATCGATGAGGTGGCCGGCGCCGAAGCGCTGCCCCGTTCTCACGACCGTGGAGAGCAGTTTCTGGGCGGCCTCGGTGCCGTCGAAGGTCTCTACCGGCTCGAGGCAGGTGTCGCAGTTGCCGCACGGCTCCTCTATTACCTCACCGAAGTAGGCAAGCAGCGACTGCCGGCGGCAGCCGGCTGTCTCGCAGAACGCCAGCAGTGCCTCGAGGCGCTGGCGCTCGGCGCGTTTGTGTTGCTCGCTGCCCGCCCCCTCGGCGAGCATCCGCGTGACCTGCACGACATCCTGCAACCCGTAGGTCATGAACGCCTCGGCCGGCTCGCCGTCACGGCCGGCGCGGCCGGTCTCCTGGTAGTAGCCTTCGAGGCTCTTGGGCAGGTCGAGGTGGGCGACGAAGCGCACGTCGGGCTTGTCGATGCCCATGCCGAAAGCCACCGTGGCGACCATCACGACGCCGTCTTCCTTCAGGAACCGCTCCTGGCGGGCCTTGCGCTGGTCCTTGTCGAGCCCGGCGTGATACGCCAAAGCGTCAACGCCCTTCGCGCGCAGCCACTGCGCGGTGGCGTCGACGCTCTTGCGCGAGAGGCAGTAGACGATGCCTGCCTGGCCCTCAAAGCCGCCGCGGTAGAAGTCGAGGAACTGGCTGCGCGCCTCGCGCTTGGCGACTACCCGATAACGGATGTTCGGCCGGTCGAAGCTGGCCACGAAGCGCCTGGCGCCTGAGAGCTTGAGCTTGTCGACGATCTCGCGCCTTGTCGCGGCGTCGGCGGTGGCGGTGAGCGCCAGGCGCCGCACGCCCGGGTAGCGCTCGGCAAGCATGCCGAGCCGGATGTACTCGGGGCGGAAGTCGTGCCCCCACTGCGAGACGCAGTGGGCCTCATCGATGGCGAAGAGGCTCAAGTCGCCACGCGCGTGCAACGCGTCAAGCAGCGCCAGGAAGCGGTCGGTAAGCAGGCGCTCGGGAGCCACGTAGAGCAGGTCGAGTAGGCCGGCAGCGGCGTCACGCTCGACCTTCGCGGCTTCGCGGGGCTCTAAGCTGCTGTTGAGGAAAGCGGCCTTCACACCCAGCAGCTCAAGGGCGGCGACCTGATCCTGCATGAGGGCGATGAGTGGTGAGATGACCACCGCGGTGCCGGGCAGCACGAGCGCGGGCACCTGGTAGCAGAGGGATTTGCCGCCGCCGGTGGGCATGAGCACGAGCGCGTCGTCTCCGGCCAAGACCGTCTCGACGATGGTCTGCTGCGCGCCGCGGAACCGGTCGTAGCCGAACACCGTGCGCAGCACGTCGAGTGCCCCGGCGTGGGGCGCGGCCGCGGCCGGCGCCTCGGCCCGTGGCCCTGTGGCGCTCAGTCGACCCACTCGCCGGCGCGCATCACGGGCTCGAGCCGGCCACCTTGCAGCTCGCCGTCGATGTCGATCTGGTCGGAGCCGATCATGAAGTCGACGTGGACGAGCGAATCGTTCATGCCGACGGCGCGCTTCTGCTCGTCGTTCATGTCGCCGCTGCCGGCGACCGTGAGGCCGTAAGCCTTACCGAGCGCGATGTGGCAGGCCGCGTTCTCGTCGAACAAGGTCTCGTAGAACAGCACCCCGGTCGCGGCGATGGGGCTCGAGGCCGGCACCAGGGCGACCTCACCCAATCGGCGCGAGCCTTCGTCGGTCGCGAGGATCTGGTCAAGCGCCCCTTGACCCTGACCGGCCCTGGCCGACACCACGGCGCCGTCCTCGAAGCGGAGCTCGAAGTCGTCGATGACGGTGCCGTTGTAGGCCAACGGCTTAGTGGCCCTCACGACGCCGTCGACCTTGGCGCTGTGGGGGGCAGTGAACACCTCTTCGGTCGGCATGTTCGCCATGAACCTGGTGCCGTCGGGCGTGCACGAGACGCCGCCGTCCCAGCGGTGGCCTTCGGCGAGGCCCACCCGCAGATCGGTTCCAGGGCCCTTTAAGTGCAGGGCCTGGTAGTTCTTCTCGTTGAGCTTCCCCTTTGCCTCACCAAGCGTGGCGGCGTGCTCGCTCCAGGCCGCGATGGGGTCGGGCGCCGTCACCCTGGTCGCCTCGAATATCGCATCCCAGAGCTTGTCGACCGCCGCGGAGGCGCTCAGTTGTGGGAAGACGCGCTTGGCCCAGGCAGGGGCGGCGGCCGCGGCTACCGACCAGGCGATGCGGTCGGTCATGGCAAGTTCGTAGTACGGCTTGAGAGCCGGACGCCAGGCTCCGAGGTAGGCCGCCATGCGCTTCGGGTCGGTGCCTGCCAGCATGTCAGGGTCCTCGGTCCCGATGGCGAGGGAGGCGGCCCCCTCCTTGGCCAGGTCGATCATCGTCTGGGCTCGGTGCTCGGAGATGATCGAGAAGCTGTTCTCGGGGCCGTGGAGGAAGCGGGAGCGGGTCACGCCGTCGTCTGACCACATCACCTCGACGAAGGGGCTGCCCATCTGGTAGGCCAGATCGGTGAGGATGCGGGTGAGCTCGAGGGCCTCGGTCGAGGTCCTCAGTAACAACTTCTGCCCCGGTTGCAGGTTCACGCCGACCTTCAACAGCAGTTCGGCGTACGTTCTCAAACGCTCGCTTCCAGCGGGATTCGCCATGCCGGCATGGTATCAGCCCTCGCCGAGGCCGAGGCCGACGGGCGGTATCATCGCCTAGCGCTCGCCTGAAAAAGGGGCGCTCAAAATCCGAAGAGTCTGCTCGGCAGACTCGATCCTTCAGGGCAGGGTGAGATTCCCGACCGGCGGTAATGGGGACGCGTTCGATCGCGCGCCCCTTGAGTCCGCGAAGCCCGCTTAGCAGCGGGCCCGAACCGGTGAGAAACCGGTACCGACGGTAACAGTCCGGACGAGAGAAGGAGGGAAGCGGCGGGTCGTCGGTAACGGCCCGCGCCAGCTATGCATCCTGAACATCTGAGCGACAACTTCAGCGCCGAGAGCTTCAGTGCTGCCAACTTCAACAGCGCCGATGAAGCGTTCATGCGCCGCGCGCTCGTACTGGCCGAGAACGGCCGCGGGCGGGTGTCGCCCAACCCCCTTGTCGGCTGCGTGCTCGTCGACTCTAGCGGACGCGTGGTGGGTGAAGGTTGGCACGGCCGCGTCGGCGGGCCGCACGCCGAGGTCGAGGCGTTGACGGCGGCTGGGGAGGCGGCTAGTGGGGCCACCGCCTACGTAACCCTGGAGCCGTGCAACCACTTCGGCCGCACCGGGCCATGCACCGAGGCGCTTATCGCCGGCGGCATCACCAGGGTCGTGGCGGCGGCGGGCGATCCCGACCCTCGTGTTAGCGGGCGCGGCCTCGAGCGCTTGCGCCAGGCTGGCATCGAGGTCGAGGTGGGGCTGTTGGCCGCGGCTGCCGACCGCATCAACGAGAGCTACCTCTGCTCGAGGCGCGAGCAGCGGCCCTTCGTGCTCTACAAGACGGCGATGTCGCTTGACGGCAAGATCGCGATCAGCACGGGACGCTCGCGCTGGATAACGGCCGAGCCCGCCAGGGCCCTCGTGCACCGCTGGCGCGACGAGCACGACGCCATCGCCGTCGGCGTCAACACCGTGCTGCTCGACGATCCAGCGCTCACCGCCCGCATCGAGGGCGGGCGTAACCCGCTCAAGGTGGTGTTCGACAGCGTCGCGCGCACCCCGCAGACCGCCAAGCTGTTCGAACCGGACCCGCAGGGTGAGCCCGCACGCGTGCTGCTGTTCGTCACCGACGAGGCGCCGGGTAGCCGCGTGGAGTCGTTACGAGAGCGCGGCGCCGAGGTAGTCACGGTGCCGGCGTCCCGCGGGCGACCCCGCCTCGAGGCGGTAATGGCCGACCTCTACTCCCGTGAGGTTACTAGCCTGCTCCTCGAAGGCGGCGGCACGCTGGCCTGGGACTTCTTCGAGCGGCAGATGATCGACCGCGTGGCGTGGTTCATCGCGCCCAAGATCTTGGGCGGAAGCGCGTCGGGGCCCGTCGCCGGCAGCGGCGTCAAGTCCTTGGCCGACGCGATCACCCTGACCGACGTACGCACCGAGTTCGTCGGACCCGACCTGTTCATCACCGGGCGGGTCGACTACCCAGCCTCAGCCCCTGAATTCGAAGGAGTCGGTTGATGTTCACAGGCATCGTCGAAGAGATAGGCGACGTCGTCGCCGTCGAGCCGGAAGCCGGAGAGCTGGTGAAGCTGACCATCGGCTCGAGCCTGTCGTTCGCCGCCAGCCTCTCGGTTGGCAACTCGGTGTCGGTGTCTGGCTGCTGCCTCACGGTCGTGGCGCGCAAAGCCAGCGGCGGTTTCGAGGTCGAGCTAATGGCCGAGACGCTCGCCAAGACCGCGCCGCATTGGCGGGCGGGCACCAGCGTCAACCTCGAGCGCGCCATGCAGGTGGGGGGCACGTTCGGCGGCCACGTGGTAAGCGGTCATGTCGACGGCGTCGCCGAGGTAGTCGAGGTCTGGCCCGAACCGGGGGCTCATCTCGTGCGGCTGCGCGCGCCCGAGCACCTGGCCGGGCACCTGGTGCCGAAGGGCAGCGTGGCGCTCGACGGCGTAAGCCTCACTCTCGTCGACGTCGGCGGCGCGGGCGGCAGCCGCCCCGAGTGGCCGGCTGGTGACTTCTCGGTCTCCCTCATCCCTCACACCTTGCAGGTGACGACCCTGGCCGACATGAGGCCGGGGGCCGCGGTGAACATCGAGACCGACATGCTGGCCAAGCACGTCGAACGGCAGTTGGCGTTGAGGGAGGCGCACGCTCGTGCCTGAGGGCCTGGCCGCGGTGCCCGAGCTGTTGACCGAGTTGCGGGCCGGTCGAGCGGTGATCGTCGTCGACGACGAAGACCGCGAGAACGAGGGCGACCTCGTGATGGCAGCCGAGTCGGTGACCGCCGAGCAGCTGGCTTTCACCATCAGGCACACTGGCGGCGTCGTCTGCCTTGCGCTCACTAACGAGGCCGCCGACAGGCTCGAGCTGCCGCCGATGGTGGTCCACAACACCGCCAGGCGCGAGACCGCCTTCACCGTCTCGATCGAGGCGCGCGAGGGCATCGATACCGGCATCAGCGCCAAGGACCGCGCCACCACTATCCGCACGGCCACCGCCGAGGGCGCCAAGGCCGCCGATCTGTCGCGGCCCGGACATGTATTCCCCCTGCGGGCGAAGGACGGCGGCGTGTTGCGGCGGGCCGGGCACACCGAGGCCGCCGTCGACCTGTGCCGCCTGGCCGGCCTCAAGCCAGCGGCGGCGCTTTCGGAACTGATTCACGACGACGGCTCGATGATGCGCCTTCCTCACATCTTGCGGTTCGCCGCCGAGCACGGGCTGAGGGTCGGCACCATCGCCGACCTCATCGCCTACCGCCTCGAGCGCGACGCGTTCATCCAGCGCGTGGCCAGCGCCAAGTTGCCGACCAGTCTGGCCGAGTTCACGATCCACGGCTACGTCGACGAGGTGCAGGGCGGCGAGCATGTCGCGCTAAGCCTCGGCGACCTTAGCAGCGACGAGCCGGTCCTTGTCCGGCTGCACTCGGAGTGCCTTACCGGCGACGCCTTGCACAGCCTGCGTTGCGACTGCGGCTTCCAACGCGACGCGGCCCTCGAGGCCATCGCCGCCGAGGGGCGCGGGGTCCTCGTTTACCTCCGGCAAGAGGGCAGGGGCATCGGGCTGATAAACAAGCTCAAGGCCTATGAACTACAGGACGCCGGCGCCGACACCGTCGAGGCCAACGAACGTCTCGGCTTCGGCGCCGACCTGCGCGACTACGGCATCGGCGCACAGGTGCTCGTCGACCTCGGCGTGAAGCGGCTGCGGCTGTTGACCAACAACCCTCGCAAGATCGCTGCGCTGGCGGGCTTCGGACTCGAGGTCGTCGAGAGGGTCCCACTCCACGCGGGCGAGAACCTCCACAACCGCGCGTACCTCCGCACCAAGATAGAGAAACTGGGGCACCTTAGCGACTGAAGGGCGACTGAAGGACGACTGAAGGGAGACAATGACACTCTTCCGGGACAGACGGGACGCCGGCAGGCAGCTGGCCGCCGAGCTCCAGCAACGGACGGCTGCTGCTGAGCGCGGGAGCGATCGCTCTGAACCGCCACTCGTCCTCGCCCTACCGCGTGGCGGTGTGCCCGTCGCGGCGGAGGTCGCCGCGGCGTTGCGGGCGCCGCTTGACGTGGTCGTCGTGCGCAAGCTGGGCGCGCCCGGCCACGAAGAACTGGCCCTCGGCGCCATCGCCGCGATCGACGGCCTAACAACCGTTCTCAACGACGACCTCATCGCGCTGCTCGGCATCGACGACGAGGCCATCGAACGCGTGAAGGCGACCGAGATCGTCGAGCTGCGGCGGCGCGAGCGGGCGTACCGGGGTGAGAGGCCGCCGCTTGAGGTCGCCGGCCGCGAGGTCATCGTCGTCGACGACGGGGTGGCGACGGGCGCGACCATGCTCGCCGCGGCGAAGGCCTTGCGTCAGGCGGGCGCGGCTGCCGTGACTTTGGCGGTGCCGGTTGCTCCGCTCGAGACCGTCCCCCTGCTCGCGCAGCATGCCGACGAGGTCGTGTGCCTGCACGCGCTTCGCGACCTGAACAGCGTCGGCCAGTGGTACGCCGACTTCTCGCAGACCACAGACGAGGAGGTAACGGCCCTGCTGGCGCGCGGCGCCGGCTGATCGCGTCGCGAGCCTCGACCCAATGTCCTCACGTCGCCCGCCAGACCGGACGACGGCGACCGCGCCGGCGGGCACCAGGGCTCACCAGGGCAGCCAGCACGAGCAGCACCGCGGCCGCGACCAGTGCCACCGTCCAAGTGACAGTGCGCAATAGCCAAGTGGCTATCGCGGTCGCCGCGGCGAGCACCGCCTCGGGACTACTGCGGATGGCCTTGGCGGCGGTGAGCACCAGCGGCTTGCGCGCCAACAGCGCCGCCGAGCCCTTCCGCGCGGCCAGCACGATGCCCGCGGGTCCGCGCTGCAACGCGGCCCGGTAGAGGTCGGGATCGTCGGCCAGCCGCAGCGCGGCGCGACCCCCCCAGCGCAGTCCGAGCAGCGGATGCTCGACGGCCTCCACGAAGCGGGCGACGTCGCCAAGACCCTCGGCGTCATCAGCGTAGGCCAGCGCCCGCGTCGCCTTGGCCGGCCCCAGCTTGAGGCTGATCCTGCCGGCGTCGGTGAGCAAGCCGCCGAGCGGGCGCAAGGCTCCGCGCCTTAGCAGGCCCATAACGCTGCTCGCCAAGCGCTCGGAGAGCGTGCCGGCGCGCCTCGCGATCTTCAGCAGCGAGGTGCCGACGCCGAACTGCGGCGCCAGCGTGAGCGCAATGCCGGTAGCCGACAGCGCGATGAGCACCGGGTCAGTCGCTTCACCACGGCTCCAACTGAGGCCCTGGCGCGTGAGGTCGCGCACGTCGCCGAAGATGACGAGGTCGCTCGCGACAGCGCAGGTAAGGCCGGCGGTGTCTTCCGCGCGGCCGGTCCAGACGCCGTCGACGCAGCGCGCGAAGGTGGCCGAGAG
>DASROV010000377.1:0-6615 GCA_035646755.1 Trueperaceae bacterium
GGTGAGCAGCGGCAGCAGCGCCTGGGTTTCGGGGTCGCCGAAGCGGACGTTGAACTCCAGGACTTTGTAGCCGTCGGCAGTGGCGATCACGCCGACGTAGAGCACGCCACGGTAGTCGACCTGCTCGCGGTCAAGGCCGGCCATTATCGGCTCGATTACGTCGGTGCGCAGAGCGACCAGTTCGCGCTCGCTCATCGGCAGCGGCGCCACGGCGCCCATGCCGCCGGTCATCGGGCCGGTGCCGGCGTCGCCGACGCGCTTGTAGTCGCGCGAGGGCGGCATCGCCAAGTAGCCGCTCGGGTCGACGAACAGCAGCACGCTGATCTCCTCACCGAAGAGGCGCTCCTCGAGCACGACCTCGGCGTCGGGCATCTGGAAGATCGCCTCGATGGCGGTGCGCGCTTCGGCGAGGTCGTCGGCGACGGTCACACCTTTGCCGGCCGCGAGGTTGGAGTCCTTTACGACTAGCGCCCCGCCATAGCCGTCGAGGTAGGCGAGGGCCGCGCGCATCCCGCTGAACGCCTCGAACTCGGCGGTAGGGATGTCGTTGCGGCGCATGAACTCCTTGGCGTGGCGCTTCGAGCCCTCCAGGGCGGCCGCGTCCTTGCCGGGCCCGAACACGCTTATGCCCGCCTGGCGCAGGCGGTCGGCGAGACCGCTCACCAGGGGTGCCTCGGGCCCGATGACGACGAGGTCTGGCCGCTCGCTCCGCGCCGCAGCGAAGAGGCTGTCGTCGTCCGAGCTACCGTCGAGGACTCGCGCGACGTCACTCATGCCGTCGTTGCCAGGCGCCACCACGACCTCGCTCACTGATGGCGAACGGCTAAGTGCCCAGGCGATGGCGTGCTCGCGGCCGCCCGAACCGATCACTAACACCTTCATGGTCGCCTCCCTACTCCCCCCATCACGGCCTCGCCCGTCAGCACCAGCCGCACCGCTTCAGGATAGGCGCGATGCTCCTCGGCGAGTATGCGCTCGCTCAGGCTCTCCACTGTGTCACCCGCTTCGATGGGCACTTTGCCCTGCACCACTACCTGGCCCGTGTCGACGCCCTCGTCGACGAAGTGCACGCTGCAGCCGGTCTCGTTGACTCCGGCTTCGAGTACCTGCCGCTGCGGGTCGAGCCCGCGGAAATGCGGCAGCAGGCTGGGGTGGACGTTGAGCACGCGGCCGCGGTAATCGTTGACGAACTCGGCCGATAGTATGCGCATGAAGCCCGCCAGGCAGACGAGGTCGATGCGGTGAAGCGAAAGCAGGTCACGGAGTTTCTGTTCGAAGCTAGACCGGTCTTTCCAGGGTACGTACGCGGCGGTGGCACCGGACGACGTGGCTTTGGCCAGTGCCGCCGCGCCCGACTTGTCGGTGACCGCCAGAACCACAGCACCTAGCGCCTTGCCCTTGGGCGGGTAGTCCTCCACCAGGGCCGCAAGGTTCGAGCCCCGGCCCGAGGCCAACACCGCGATTCGGGCCGTGCGGTCGAGCGGGAAGTAGCCGGACATCTTGGCTTCCTCCCGCTTCGCCAGGTACCTCTTCAGCCCCCCGACGGTCATCGCAGCGTCCGAGGTGATCTTGTAGCGCGCAGCGATGCCGGGGGGCACGCCGGCGGCCGCGAGTTCGGCGTCCTCGAGCGCCTCGATCCGCCGCACGAGGGCCGCGTCGTCCTCGCCCTCGGCGAGTCCTGCGGCGAACTCCCGTTCCCAGCGCCGGTTCGTCTCCGGCACGGCGAGCAGGTGCGTGCGCGGGTCGTCGACCGGCCCGAAGTGCGTGAGGATGAGCCGGTCGGGCTTTAGCGCCAGCATCTTCTGTACGCTCTCCTCGGCCGCCTCGAGGTCGAGGTCCGGCGGTGGCAGCGCAGGGCGCACGACGCTCGCCCCTTGCAGGCGCACGGCGGCGGAGTCGCCGGCGAACAGTGTGCCATCACCTGCGCCGTCGGCCAGCAGGTAACTTACGTGGTGTGAGGCGTGGCCGGGCGTGTAAACGACCCTCACGTCGAGACCACCGACGTCGAGCCGCTCGTCGCCGTCGACCGCCCGCACCTGCGCCCCATCCACCGGCTCCATCGGTCCCCAGAGCGTGTCGAGAGCATCACCGTAGACCCGTCTGGCGCTGGCCATCAGCCGGCTCGGGTCGATCATGTGCTTCGCGCCGATGCTGTGGACGATTACCTCGGCGCCCGACTCACGTGCCAGCGCACCGGCCGCGCCGGCGTGGTCGAGGTGGATGTGGGTGAGCAGCAGGTAGCGCAGCTCGGCCACAGAGGCTCCCGCCGCTGACAGTGCCGCCTCGACCTCGGGCCGCGTGACGCCGGGCCCGGTCTCGACCAATGCGAACCCGCCCTCCGGCAGCTCGAGTAGGAACACTGCGATCATGCCGGGGTGGCCGCCGTGCAGCGTGTCGAGCGCCCACACCCCGCCGCCGAGGTCGCGCGCCCGGGGGTAGTCGGGTAGCACCTACTGTTCCCGCGCGTCGAGCCTTGCAGTAAGTCCCTCGCGGTCGTCGAACATCGCTACGCGGGCGTCGCGCTCGTGCTCGACCTGGTTGATCAGCGTGCCGATGCCCTCGACAGTTACCTCGATGTGGTCGCCGACCTGTAGCTTGCCGACGCCGTCGGGCGTGCCGGTGAGCACCAGGTCGCCGGCGCGCAGCGTCATGAACCTGCTGATGTAGGCGAGCACGTCGGCGACCGGGAAGATCATGTCAGAGGTGCGGCCGTCCTGCTTGACCTCGCCGTTGACGACGGTGCGCACGCTCAGGTCGGCGGGGTCGAGGTCGGTCTCCAGCCACGGTCCTACCGGGCAGAAGGCGTCGGCCGACTTGCCGCGGACCCATTGGAGGTCGGCGCGCTGCTTGTCGCGGGCGGTGACGTCGACCGCGCAGGTGTAGCCGAGCACGTGGTCGAGGGCCATGTCGGGCGTGACGTCGCGCATGGTGCTGCCGATTACCACGGCCAGCTCGCCCTCGAACTGCAGGTCCTGCGTCCAGCTCGGGTAGGGGATGTCGTCGCCGGCCCCAGATAGCGTGTTGACGCCCTTGAGGAACAGGCCGGGCTCCTTGGGCAGGTCGCCGCCCTGGGGCATGTTGCCCAGCTCGCGGATGTGCTCGGCGTAGTTGCGGCCGACGCAGACGATGATGCCCGGCTCGCACGGCGGCAGCAGCGACACCTCGGAGAGCGGCATCTCGCTGCCGTCGGGATGCCCTACCACGCCGCTTAGGCGCTTGATCATGCCGCCGTCGACGTCGCCCCAGTGCAGGCCGTCGTAACTCAGGTACCTGACTCGCCGCATCTAGCTCCTCCTTCTATCAACCCTGCTAGCAAAACCTGCTATCAAACCTGCACCAGGTCCGTGAGCTCGTGCCATTCCTCGATGAGGCTGAGCAGCTCGCTCTCGATGACGGCGTGCCGGGAGCCGAGGGTGGTGACGATCTCGACGTCGGTCGGCGGCCGGCCGGGCAACGAGCGAACATCGTCGAGCAGGCCGGCCTCGACCCGCGCGGGCGCCGCCAGCCCGTCGGTAACGCGCTCGAGCTCATCTTCGAGCTCGGCGATCTCAGTCTCAACTTTCACCAGCCGGCGTCGCAACTGCCAGGCGCTCATGCCGGCGAAGCGCTCGCTGGCGGGCGCGCGGGCGTCGGCGGTCACGCTCTGGCCGGTATCGTCGGCGTCGTCGGCATCGTCGGCCGCCCGCCGCTCCGGCTCGACGCTCGCGCTCCCGGAGCCGCGCGGCCCGGACGAGGCGGGGACCGTACCCGCCTGTTCGACCCGCTCGGGCGCAGCCCCGCGCTCCCGATGCTTGCGCAAGTAGAACTCCCAATCGCCCTCGTACTCCAGGAAGCGGCCGTCCCTCACCTCCCACACGCGGGTCACCAAGGCGCTTAGGAACCGCCGGTCGTGCGAGACGATGAGCAACGTGCCTCGGTAGGCGGCGAGAGCGGCCTCGAGCGCCTCGATCATCTCGAGGTCGAGGTGGTTGGTCGGCTCGTCGAGGATGAGCAGGTTCTGCCGCCCGAGTGTGAGCTCGAGCAGCGCCAGGCGCGCGCGTTCGCCGCCGCTTAGGTCCCGAACCTTCTTGAACTGCGCGTCGAACGGGAACAGGAAGCGGCCGAGCAGGTCGTGGGCTTCGGCGTCGCCGACGCGGCGGTGGAGCTCCTCGAAGAGGGTCGCGTCGGGATCGACGCCGCCCAGGGTCTGGTCGTAGTAGCCGAGGCGCACGCGCGAGCCGGTGAGCACCTGCGCCCGCGGGTCGTCAGACGCGAGGTCGCCGAGCAGCATGCGCAGGAAGGTAGTCTTCCCCGCCCCGTTCGGCCCGACCAGGCCGACCTTGTCACCGGCCCGCAGCTCGACGCTCACGTTCTCGAACAGCCGCTTCTCGAAGCGCTTGGTCAGGTGCCTGGCGCTGAGCACGATGTCGCCACTGCGGAAGGACTCGAACGTGAACCGCGTGCTCCGCTCGGGGCCGGCCAGCTCGTCGACCATGCGGTCGTCGTAGCGGTCGGCACGCTTCTCCATGGCCTTGGCGCGGCGGTGCAGCTTCTCGCTCTGCCCCGCCCAGCGCTTCATCTGCGTGGCCGACTCGTGCAACCGCGAGCTCTCGCGCTCCTGATTGGCCCGCGTCTGCGCCTGGATCCGCTCGGCGGTCTCGCGCGCCTCGCGGTAGGCGCTGGGATTGCCCTCGCCCACGCGCAGCTCGCCGCGGCTCACCTCCGCCGTGCGACTGCAGGCGCCGTCGAGGAAGGCACGGTCGTGCGAGACGATGATGGCGGCGCCGGGGTAGCGCGCCAGGTACGTCTCGAGCCAGGTGCGCATGTCGATGTCGAGGTGGTTGGTCGGCTCGTCGAGGAGCAATACGTCGGGCTGCGCCATCAGCAGGCGCGCCAGCCCGAGGCGGGTGCGTTCCCCGCCGGAGAGCTGCTTCACGGCCTGGTCGTGGCGCTCCTTGAAGCCGAGCGCGGCCAGCACAGCGTCGCGGCGCGAGCGGCGGGCGTAGCCGCCGCGGCGCTCGAAGGTGGCGTGAAGGCCGTCCCAGCGCTCGTAGTTGTCGAGGTCATCGAGGCCGGCGTGCTCGAGCCGCTTGAGCTCCTCATCGAGTGCGTCGAGCTCGATGAAGGCGCGCTCAGCGATCTCGATGACGGTCTCGCCCTCTTCGAACTCCGGGTCCTGCTCGAGCAGCGCCAGCCGGGTGTCGTCGGCGTGATAGATGGTGCCGCGGTCGGGCTGCTCGAGGCCCATGAGCAGCCGCAGGACGGTCGACTTGCCCGAGCCGTTGCGGCCGATGAGGGCGAGGCGGTGAGCGTCGCGAAGCTCGAGGGACGCGTCGTCGAGGACTACCTGGTCGCCGTAGACCTTCTCGACGCCGCTGAACGAGGCCAGCAACATGCGGCCATGAGTCTACCAGCGCGAAGCGCCCCGGCCGTTCTCACGAAGGGCCGGGGCGCTGGTCTGGTGATGGTCGGGGCAGCCGATTCGGCTCAGCTCATTTGTCTCAGCTCACTCGACCCAGAAGTTGATGACGTCGAACTCCGCGCCCTCGAGCTCTTGGACGTAGGTGAACATTCCGAACGAGTAGGCGTTGGCCTCGTAGCTTGCCGGCGTGAGGTCGCCAACGCTTACCTCGTAGGTGGTGGAGGAGCCCGAGGCGAACGTAAGGCTGGCCGATACGCCGTAGCCGACCGAGAAGCCGGCTAGGGCCGGCCCGGCGGTGACGTCGACCGACGTCTCGTACTCGATGCCGAGGCTGCCGCCCGCGATCACTATCGGCTCGGTGAACACCAGCTCGTGTGAGGCGAGGTCGTACTTGAGCACGGGGCCGTCGACATCGAGGTTTACGGGCACCAGCAGCGGCCGGACCTCGGTCTGGGTGTTGTACGTGGTCGCGATCGGCACCGCGGAGAGCTGCGCGAAGCCCACGGTCTCGATCTGGGAGAGCCCCCAGACGGATGCGTCCTCGAACCACTGGTGGTAGAGGACGAGGTCTTCACGGCCGTCGCCGGTAAGGTCGCCGCTAACGATCTGCGCGGTGTTCGCGGTGATGTAGGCACCGTTGGCCGGGCCGACTTCCAGGAACTGCCCTTCTGGTAGTTCGCCTATGAGCGTGAAGGGTGCTGCTTCGCTGAAGTCCTGGTAGACGTTACGCCAGGCCTGCAGTTCGTCGATGCCGTCACCGTCGATGTCGAAGGCGTTGACGTGCAGGAAGCGCACTTTCCACGGCGCGTTCGCCGGGCAGTTGCTCACGAACACGTTGAAGGTCTCGGCAGCTACCTGGGCGAACCCGCCGAGCGCGTCTTCGAACACCGCGGCCACGCCTTCGGGGCTGTCGCAGCCATCGTCGAGAGCGGTCATGCCGGCGAATACGACCTGGCCGACGCCGGAACCCGTGACGTCGCCGATGTCGACGTCGGCGACCTGCAACGCCTTGAGGCCGCCCGCCTGAGCGGTTATCGCTCCGTCGTTCACGGCCGGCAGGCCGGCGTTGGCGTCATCGAACACCACGTAGCTGGCGGCGCCGGTGGCCGTGGTGCTGCCGAGCACCTCGTTGACGACCAGGACGAGCTCCTCGGCGACGTCGTAGTCGAGGTTGCCGGCGGCCAACCGGGCGGACACCTGACTAGACGCTATCG
>DASROV010000378.1:0-2057 GCA_035646755.1 Trueperaceae bacterium
TCGGCACCGCGCTCGCCCTGCTGGTCGCCGCGCTGGCGCTGCTGGCGGCGGTCACTGGCTTCTGTGCCGGCTGCCAGATGTATCGGCTCGGCGCGCGCCTGCGCGGCATCAGCTCGCGCACACTGGACCGGATCGAGCTGGCCGAGATGGGTGTCGGCACGCCAACGGACGGTGAGGTCGTGGTGGCCTTCGGCCATCCACTCTGCACCGATTGCCACGACCTGCTCGCCAACCTCGAGGCTACCGGACGCCGCTACGTCAGCGTCGACGTGCGCGCGCGGCCGGAGCTGGCGCGCAAGTATGGAATCGCGCTCGTGCCAACGGCAGTCGCCGTCGCCGTGGATGGAACGGTGACAGGCCGACTGGCTGGCTAGCCCAGACCTTCGAGCACATTCGCCCCGCGCTACCGGACGCTGGGCGGCGACCTGGAATGACGAGATGCGGGACATCCTCCCCGGGGAGGAGCTCGTCTACGAGTTCACCGCCAGCTATGCCGGCGTCTTCATGTACCACTGCGGTACCGCCGGGGCGCTCAGCCACATCATGAACGGCATGCAGGGCATGATCATCGTTGAGCCCGAAGGTGGGCTCGCGCCGGTCGATCGCGAGTTCTTTATGGTGCAGAACGAATGGTATCTAGCTGTGATCCCCATGGACGTTGTTGACAACGGCCGCGGGGCTGAGGCCGCCGAGCGCGGTGTGCGGGCGGCGGTGATTGTAGAACTCGACGAAGGCTGGCAGGGCAGCAAGGCGTGCGGCGTTGGTGGCGTAGGTGCGGGCATAGGCCCACTCCCGAACCAAGGTCCCGATGAAGCGCTCGGCCTTCCCGTTGGTCTGCGGTCGATAGGGTCGGGTTCGCGTCTGGCGACGATGGCCGAGGGCGGTTCGATAGGCGCGCGAGCGGTAGGCCCAGGCGTTGTCGGTCATGACCCGCTCGACCTCGATTCCGACGGCGCTGAACGCGGCCAGAGCCAGCTCCAGGGCGGCCGCGGCGCTGTCGGCGCTGGCGTCGGCGACCGGGACGACGACGCTGCGCCGGCTGCGGTCGTCGACCACCACCTCGAAGTGGTCGTAGCCCAGCCGGCCACGGGCCCGGGGCGTGGCGGTCGTGCGGCCCAGCGTGCGGTGACCGCCGCCATCGGGGATGCGGCCCAGCTTCTTGTGGTCCTGGTGGACCAGCGCGCCCGGATGGCAGGCCTCATAGCGGCGCACCGGCAGGCCGGTCGGCCGATCCAGATCGGCCAGGCGCGCCACGCCACAGCGCCGCAGGACCGCGGCGACCGTGGAGGACGGATGGCCCAAGAGCGGGCCGAGGCGGTCAGGACCCCAGCGCCATTCGGCTCGAGCCGCCAGGATCCGCTCAACCTCGGCAGCTGGCGTCGCCCGCGGCGAGCAGTGCGGCCGTGAACTCCGATCGGCCAGACCAGCCGCCCCTTCCGTCCGGAAGCGGCGGACCCACTTGTGACCGGTCGCGCGACTGATGCCCTGGGCCTCGGCAGCCGTCGCCACCGGCCAGCCGAGGATCTCGACCCTCGTCACCAGCAACTCGCGACCAAGGACGTTGAGACGGGCTCTAGGATGAGCCATGAGAGCCTCCTCACGGTGTGGTGCTTCAACACCCCGTACCGTGGTCGGAGGCTCTCACTTGTCAACAACGTCTTTGGAGACAACAGCTAGACAGGGCCGCTATTGTTGCGAGTAGTCAACACCCGGACATCGGGGGATCGGGACGGCCACATGAGGGGCTGAGTTGGCGAGTGCCCACACGACGTCGTCCAAAGCGTCACAGCTCAGAGCTGTACGCTGATCTCGGCGTCAACACGCAAGGAGTCGAAATGACGCTGCATCGACTGCGTCGTCGAAGTGTTCGCGCCGCCCTAGCCCGCGTGCCGGATCGTCCTCCAGCGGTATCGCTGATACAGCCGCAGATCGATAGCGCACGCCGGGTAGGCGTTACGTTGGACGAGTTGGACGGACAACACGTCCGGCTGATTTACGACGCTCGTGATCGAGATGCATGGCTGGCCGTTGATGAGCTCTACGACGCCGTGCGTGGT